>CAIZKA010000395.1 GCA_903933395.1 uncultured beta proteobacterium
AGCTGTGCTCCCAGCGCGGCATTCCGCTCTTGTTCCTGCAGAACATCACCGGTTTCATGGTCGGCCGCAAGTACGAGAACAGCGGCATCGCCAAGGACGGCGCGAAGATGGTCACCGCGGTGGCGACGACCCAGGTGCCGAAATTCACCATGATCATCGGCGGCAGCTTCGGCGCCGGCAACTACGGCATGTGCGGCCGCGCCTACAGCCCGCGCATGTTGTGGATGTGGCCCAACGCGCGCATCAGCGTGATGGGTGGCGAACAGGCGGCCTCGGTGCTGTCCACCATCAAGCGCGACGGCATGGAACTGACGGGCAAGGAATGGAGCAAGGAAGACGAAGAGCGCTTCAAGGCCCCGATTCGCGAGCAGTACGAAACCCAGGGCCACCCCTACTACGCCACGGCGCGGATCTGGGACGACGGCGTGCTCGACCCGGCGCAGACGCGGCGCACCCTGGGCCTTGGCATCTCCGCGTCCTTGAATGCACCTATCCTGCCGACCAAGTTCGGTGTTTTCAGAATGTAAAACCACGTGAGGTTTCAATGTACACCAACATCATTACCGAAATCGACCTTGGCGTAGGCATCATCACCCTCAACCGGCCCGAACGGCACAATGCCTTCGACGACGCGTTGATCGCCGAACTGTCCGATGCCATCGACCGCATGGGGACCGATCCGGCGGTGCGCGTGCTGGTAATTTCGAGCAGCGGCAAGAGTTTTTGCGCCGGTGCCGACCTCAACTGGATGAAGCGCGCCGCCGGCTATTCGAGCGAGGAAAACCTGCGCGATTCGCGCGCCCTGGCCGAAATGCTGCGCCGCCTGGCGCACTGTCCGAAGCCGACCATTGCCCGCATCCAGGGCCCGGCCTATGGCGGCGGCGTCGGCCTGATCGCCTGCTGCGACGTGGCGATCGCCACTTTCGATGCCCAGTTTGCGCTGACCGAAGTCAGGCTCGGCATCATCCCCGCCGTGATCAGCCCGCATGTCATCGCCGCCATCGGCGAACGCTACGCGCGGCGCTACATGCTGACGGCGGAGCGCTTTTCTGCGGCCGAGGCCTACCGCATCGGCCTGCTGCACGAGATGGTCACTGATGATGCGGCACTCGACGAAGCCGTGGGCGAGATCGTCGATGCGCTGCTGGGCAACGGGCCGGCGGCGCTCGCCGAGTGCAAACAACTGATCCACGCGGTGGCATGGAAGCCGCTCTCGCTGGCAGTCATCGAGGACACCGCGCAACGCATCACGCGCGTGCGCGCCAGCGATGAGGGACGCGAAGGCATGACCGCCTTTCTCGAGAAACGCAAACCCAACTGGGTCGTCCGGGGCTAGCCCATGTTTACAAAAATTTTGATCGCGAACCGGGGAGAGATCGCTTGCAGAGTGATCAAGACCGCGCGCCGCATGGGCATCCGCACCGTCGCCGTGTATTCGGAAGCCGATGCCGGCGCGCGCCATGTGCGCATGGCCGACGAGGCCGTCTGCATCGGCACGCCGCCACCCAGGGAATCTTATCTGGTGGCGGACAAGATCATCGCCGCGGCTCTGGCCACGGGCGCCCAGGCCGTGCATCCCGGCTACGGCTTCCTCTCTGAGAACGAGGAGTTCGCCGGGGCGTGTGCTGCGAACGGCATCGTCTTCATCGGCCCGCCGGTTGCCGCGATCCGCGCCATGGGCTCCAAGTCGGAAGCCAAGAAGCTGATGGAGAAGGCCGGTGTGCCGCTGACTCCGGGCTATCACGGCGACAATCAGGAGCCCGATTTCCTCAGGCAGCAGGCCGACACCATCGGCTACCCGGTGCTGATCAAGGCCGCGGCCGGCGGCGGCGGCAAGGGCATGCGCGCCGTCGACAGGAGCGAAGACTTCCTCGAAGCGCTGTCCTCCTGCAAGCGCGAGGCGGCGTCCTCCTTCGGCGACCAGCACGTGCTGATCGAGAAGTATCTGCAACGCCCGCGCCACATCGAGATCCAGGTATTCGGCGACACGCACGGCAACTGCGTCTACCTGTTCGAGCGCGATTGCTCCGTGCAGCGCCGCCACCAGAAGGTCCTCGAAGAAGCGCCGGCGCCCAACATGCCGCCGGCGCGCCGTGCCGCGATGGGCAAGGCTGCCGTCGATGCCGCAAAGGCGGTCGGCTACGTCGGCGCCGGCACCGTGGAGTTCATCGTCAATCAGGATGGCACGTTCTATTTCATGGAGATGAACACGCGCCTGCAGGTCGAGCACCCGGTGACCGAAATGATCACGGGCCTCGACCTGGTCGAGTGGCAGTTGAAAGTCGGCGCCGGCGAGACGCTGCCTCTGCGCCAGGAGCAGCTGGCGATCCGCGGCCATGCGCTGGAAGCGCGGATCTATGCCGAGGATCCC
>CAIZKA010000396.1 GCA_903933395.1 uncultured beta proteobacterium
CAGCTATTGCCATTCACTCAGGAGAGCACCATGACCCCCCAGGACGTAATCAAGATGGTCGAAGAGAAGGAAGTCCGCTTCGTCGACTTCCGTTTCACCGACACCCGCGGCAAGGAGCAGCACGTTGGCGTGCCGATCTCCCATTTCGGCATGGAAAAGTTCGAAGACGGCCACGCCTTCGACGGCTCCTCGATCGCCGGCTGGAAGGGCATCCAGGCTTCCGACATGCAACTGATGCCTGACGCGAATACCGCCTACATCGACCCCTTCATGGACGAGACGACGCTGGTGCTGACCTGCGACGTGGTCGAGCCGGCCGACGGCAAGGGCTACGACCGCGACCCGCGCTCGATCGCCAAGCGCGCCGAGGCCTACCTCAAGTCCTCCGGCATCGGCGACACGGCCTTCTTCGGCCCGGAACCCGAGTTCTTCATTTTCGATGCCGTCGAGTGGAAGATCGACATGTCCGGCTCCTACTGCAAGGTTATTTCGGAAGAAGCAGCCTGGGCCTCGGCCGACAAGTTCGAAGCCGGCAACAGCGGCCATCGCCCGACCGTCAAGGGCGGCTACTTCCCCGTGCCGCCGGTCGACAGCCTGAACGACATCCGCGCCCAGATGTGCCTGGCGCTGGAAGCCTGCGGCGTGCCGGTGGAAGTCCATCACCACGAAGTCGCCACCGCCGGCCAGTGCGAAATCGGCACCAAGTTCAGCAGTCTGGTGCAGCGCGCCGACTGGACCCAGATCCTCAAGTACATCGTGCATAACGTCGCCCACAGCTACGGCAAGACCGCGACCTTCATGCCCAAGCCCATCGTCGGTGACAACGGTTCCGGCATGCACGTGCACCAGTCGATCTGGAAGGACGGCAAGAACCTCTTCGCCGGCAACGGCTACGCCGGCCTGTCCGAGACTGCCCTGTACTACATCGGCGGCATCATCAAGCACGCCCGTGCCCTGAACGCCATCACCAACCCGCTGACCAACTCCTACAAGCGCCTGGTCCCGGGCTTCGAAGCACCGGTCAAGCTGGCCTACTCGGCCCGCAACCGTTCCGCCTCGATCCGCGTCCCCTATGTGCATTCGGACAAGGCGCGCCGCATCGAAGTGCGCTTCCCGGATCCGGGTGCCAACCCCTACCTGGCCTTCACCGCCATGATGATGGCCGGCCTGGACGGCATCCAGAACAAGATCCACCCCGGCGATCCGGCCGACAAGAACCTCTACGACCTGCCGCCCGAGGAAGACGCGAAGATCCCGACCGTCTGTTCGAGCCTGGAACAGGCGCTGGAGTACCTCGACAACGGTCGCGAGTTCCTGCTGCGCGGCGGCGTGTTCAGCAATGAAATGATCGATGCCTACATCGAGCTCAGGATGGAGGAAGTCACGCGCTTCCGCATGACCACCCATCCGCTCGAGTACGAGATGTACTACTCGATCTGAGAACTTGCGCAACATGCAGAAACAAAATGGACGGGCTTGCCCGTCCATTTTTTTCGGCAATTGGCATACACTCGCCGGCATGAAGAGAGTTTTCCTTGTCCTCCCGCTGCTGCTGCCGTTGGCGGCGACGGCAGAAACGCTGTACAAATGCACGGACGAGTCCGGCACGGTGCTGTACACCAACCAGAAGACCACCAAGAAAAACTGCACGGTGCTGTCTTATCAGCCGCCGCCTCCCACGTCGGCGCCCGCCGCCGCCGGGACCAAGCCGCGCACCGCTGCAACGCCGACGCCCGGCGATTTCCCGCGCGTATCCGGCAGCGAACAGAAGACCCGCGACGGCGACCGTCGCGCAATTCTCGACAAGGAACTCGCCAACGAGTTGCAGAACCTCGAAAAAGCCAAGAAGGCCCTGTTCGACGCCGGCAGCCAGCCGCCGGACAAGCTCCAGCCGCTGCGCGATACCGTAGCGCTGCACGAGCGAAATGTCGAGTCGCTTAAGAAAGAACTTGGCAACCTGCGCTAAGAGCTTGTGAATAAATCTACTGCGCGTGCCGGATCGGGGATTGGGCGGTGCTCGCTATCCTCATGTACAACGACGTACATTCCGGTAGCTGCGCTCCGGCCGCACCCCGCTGCGGCCCGCTCGCTACGATTTCTTGACAAGCTCTGAAGCTTGCTTCTAGCGACTGGTGCGCTTCTTGCAGGACTTACCCGTAATGAACGCCACCGAAACTTTTGACGCCTTCAGCGGACTGGATCTGCTGTCCTCGGCCGTCGTGCTGGTTGACGCCAAGCTGATCATCCGTCACATCAACCCGGCGGCGGAGAACCTGTTTGCCGTCAGTTCGCGCCAGTTGCTCGGCCATCCCCTGCAGCGCCTGGTGGGCGAACCGCCCGAACTCGCCGCGGCATTGGACAATGCGCTGAAGAACAACTGG
>CAIZKA010000397.1 GCA_903933395.1 uncultured beta proteobacterium
CGCCCCAGAAGGCAAAGGGAAGCGTGATCAGAGCAAGGAAAATCTGGGTGATTTTCTTGTTGTTGCGAACGATATCAAGCATGCGATGAAAACCCTAGATGCGACAAAGGCGAACGGGTGTTCGCCTTTGTTCGGTGGTGGGTGCTGACGGGGTCGAACCGCCGACATTCTGCGTGTAAGGCAGACGCTCTACCAACTGAGCTAAGCACCCGCTGAACAGCCGCTGACCACAACGGACAGCCGGCCGCAATTCTATCAGTTCATGGGGACTCAGTGGGTCACCAGGCCGGTCGCCGCAGGGTCGTCTGCTACAACGGCCACGGCCGGCGTCGGGGCCGGTTCGGGAAGCGGCACGGGCATCCGTTCAAGAGCAAGCTCCAGCACCTTGTCGATCCAGCGCACCGGCAGAATCTCGATGCGGTTCTTGATGGTGTCGGGAATCTCGGCGAGGTCCTTGACGTTCTCCTCGGGAATAAGCGCGGTACGGATGCCGCCACGCACCGCGGCAAGGAGTTTCTCCTTGAGCCCGCCGATGGGCAGCACTTCGCCGCGCAAGGTGATCTCGCCCGTCATCGCGACATCGGCGCGTACCGGGATGCCCGTCAGTACCGACACCAGCGCGGTACAAATGGCAATGCCGGCGCTGGGGCCGTCCTTCGGCGTCGCCCCTTCCGGCAGGTGGATGTGAATATCGTTCTTCTGGTAGAAATCATCCGCGATGCCCAGGGACTGGCTGCGCTTCCTGACCACCGAGAGCGCGGCCTGGATCGACTCCTGCATGACCTCGCCCAGTTTGCCGGTGGTCATGGTCTTGCCCTTGCCGGGCAGGGCCACGGTTTCGATGGTCAGCAATTCACCGCCGACTTCGGTCCACGCCAGACCGGTCACCTGCCCGACCTGGTTGTCCTTCTCGGCCATGCCGAAGCTGTAGCGGCGAACGCCGAGGAACTTGTCGAGGTTTTTGGCGTTGACCACGATCCGGTTCTTGCGCGTCTTCATCACCAGCGACTTCACCACCTTGCGGCAAATCTTCGAAATCTCGCGTTCCAATGCACGCACCCCGGCTTCGCGCGAGTAGTAGCGCACGATGTCGCGCAGCGCGTCCTCGGTGATGCCAAGCTCGTCGCGCTTGATGCCGTTGTTCTTCATCTGCTTCGGCACCAGGTACCGCAGGGCGATGTTGATCTTTTCGTCTTCCGTATAGCCGGCCAGCCGGATCACTTCCAGGCGGTCGAGCAGCGCCGCGGGAATATTGAGCGTGTTGGCGGTGGCGACGAACATCACATCGGACAAGTCGAAATCGACTTCGATGTAGTGGTCCTGGAAGGTATGGTTCTGCTCCGGATCGAGCACTTCAAGCAAGGCGGATGACGGGTCGCCGCGGAAATCCTGGCCCATCTTGTCGACTTCATCGAGCAGGAACAGCGGATTCTTGACGCCGACCTTGGTCATGTTCTGCAGAATCTTGCCCGGCATCGAACCGATGTAGGTCCGCCGGTGGCCGCGAATCTCGGCTTCGTCGCGCACGCCGCCCAGGGCCATGCGGATGAACTTGCGATTGGTGGCCTTGGCGATCGACTGGCCGAGCGAGGTCTTGCCCACGCCGGGAGGGCCGACCAGGCACAGGATGGGCGCCTTGACCTTGTCCACGCGCTGCTGCACGGCAAGGTATTCGACGATGCGCTCCTTGACCTTTTCCAGTCCGTAGTGGTCGCGATCGAGGACCTTCTCGGCCGCCGCAAGGTCCTTGCTGATGCGTGACTTCTTCTTCCAGGGCAGCCCCAGCACGGTCTCGATGTAGTTGCGCACCACCGTCGCCTCGGCCGACATCGGCGACATCAGCTTGAGCTTCTTGACCTCGGCATTGACCTTGGCCAGCGCTTCCTTGCTCATGCCGGCCGCCTTGATCTTCTTTTCCATCTCGTCGATGTCGGCACCGTCCTCGCCTTCACCGAGTTCCTTCTGGATCGCCTTGACCTGCTCGTTGAGGTAGTACTCGCGCTGGCTCTTCTCCATCTGCCGCTTGACACGGCCGCGGATGCGCTTTTCCACCTGCAGGATGTCGAGTTCGGCTTCAAGCTGGCCAAGCAGTTTTTCCAGGCGCTCGGAAACACCGAAAACCTCGAGCACCTCCTGTTTCTGTTCGAGCTTCAAAGGCAGGTGGGCGGCAATGGTATCGGCCAGACGCCCGGCCTCCTCGATACCGGCCAGAGAGGTCAGCACTTCGGGAGGGATCTTCTTGTTGAGCTTGACGTACTGGTCGAACTGCGCCAGCACGGTGCGGCGCATGGCCTCGACTTCGTTGTCGGCGCGCTCCTCGATCGGGATCAAGCTGATATCGGCGACGAACAGCGTGCGCTGGTCCTCGATGCGCAGCACGCGGGCGCGCTGCACCCCCTCGACCAGCACTTTCACCGTGCCGTCGGGCAGCTTGAGCATCTGCAGGATGTTGGCGAGGCAGCCGATCTCGTACATGTCCTCGGGCACCGGCTCGTCCTTGGCGGCGGATTTCTGCGCCACGAGGAGGATGTTCTTGCCGGCCTCCATCGCCGTTTCAAGTGCCTTGATCGACTTGGGACGGCCGACAAACAGCGGAATCACCATGTGCGGGAATACCACCACATCGCGCAAGGGCAACAGCGGCAGGGATTGGGTCTCTACAGGGGAGGCGGGGAGGCCAGACATCATCGTGTCCTTCGGTTATGAGTCACGCCGACCACATGGGGGCGACAGACCGGTATTCAAGACGGCATTGCCGCCGGATCAGTTCGAGCCTGAGACCTTCGGCTGGTCGGCGTAAATCATCAGCGGCTGGGCGCCGCTTTCAATCGTACTCTCGTCGATCACCACCTTGCTCACGTTCTCCAGGGTGGGAATTTCGTACATGGTATCGAGCAGCACGTTTTCGAGTATCGAGCGCAGCCCGCGGGCGCCCGTCTTGCGCTTCAGGGCCTTTTTCGCAATGGCCTGCAGGGCCGAGGGGCGCACTTCGAGTTCCACGCCTTCCATGGCAAACAGCTTGTGATACTGCTTGATCAGTGCATTCTTGGGCTCAATCAGTATTTCGATCAATGCCGCCTCGTCGAGTTCCCGCAAGGTGGCAAGGACCGGCAGACGTCCGATCAATTCCGGGATCAGGCCGAATTTGATCAGGTCCTCCGGCTCGACCTGCTGCAGCATCTCGTCGACATTGCCGGCATCGCGGCTCTTCACTTCCGCGCCGAAACCGATGCCGCCCTTTTCGGAGCGATTGCGGATCACCTTGTCCAGCCCGTCGAAAGCCCCGCCACAGATGAACAGGATGTTGGTCGTGTCGATCTGGATGAAATCCTGGTTCGGGTGCTTGCGCCCGCCCTGCGGCGGAATGCTGGCCACCGTGCCCTCGATGAGCTTCAGCAGCGCCTGCTGCACGCCCTCGCCGGAGACGTCGCGGGTAATCGACGGGTTGTCCGACTTGCGCGAAATCTTGTCGATCTCATCGATGTAGACGATGCCCTGCTGCGCCTTCTCGACCTCGTGGTCGCATTTCTGCAGCAGCTTCTGGATGATGTTCTCGACATCCTCGCCGACATAGCCCGCTTCGGTCAGCGTCGTCGCGTCGGCCATGACGAAGGGCACGTTGAGCATGCGGGCCAGAGTCTGCGCCAGCAGGGTCTTGCCCGACCCGGTGGGGCCGATCAGGAGGATGTTGCTCTTCGACAGTTCTATGCCGTCGCTGCCCTTTTCCTGGTGCCGGATGCGCTTGTAGTGGTTGTAGACCGCAACGGAAAGAATCTTTTTCGCCGAATCCTGCCCGATCACGTACTGATCGAGCATCTCGCGGATCTCCTTCGGCGCCGGCAGTTCGCGTTTCGCGACCCCCGCCGGCTCGGCGGCGATCTCGTCACGAATGATGTCGTTGCAAAGTTCGATGCATTCGTCGCAGATGAAAACGGAGGGGCCGGCGATCAGTTTCTTGACTTCATGCTGGCTCTTGCCGCAGAAGGAGCAATACAGCAGCTTTTCGCTGCTACCCGATTTTTTTTCCGCCATTTTTCGTCTCCGTCCGTGCGAACGCTCAAGTCTTGGCAGCTACGGGCGCTTCGGCTTCGTCGCGACGGCTCAGCACCTTGTCCACCAGGCCATACTCTACCGCGGCTTCGGCGGAAAGGAAGTTGTCGCGATCGGTGTCGCGCTCGACCTGCTCGATCGACTGGCCGGTATGGTGCGCCAGCATGCTGTTGAGCTTCTGCTTGAGGAAGAGGATTTCCTTGGCATGGATCTCGATGTCCGAGGCCTGCCCCTGGAAGCCGCCCATGGGTTGATGAATCATCACGCGCGAATTGGGCAGGCAGAAACGCTTGCCCTTTTCGCCCGCCGCCAGCAGAAAGGCGCCCATGCTGGCCGCCTGGCCGATGCACAGCGTCGACACGTTGGACTTGATGAACTGCATGGTGTCGTAGATGGCCATGCCCGCGGTGACGGAACCGCCCGGCGAATTGATGTAAAAGAAAATGTCCTTGTCCGGATTTTCGGATTCAAGAAACAGCAACTGGGCCACGATCAGGTTGGCCGTGCCGTCGTTGACCGGTCCGACCAGAAAAATTACCCGCTCGCGCAGCAGGCGCGAATAGATGTCATAGGCCCGCTCGCCGCGACCGCTGGTCTCGATGACCATCGGCACCAGGCCCAGGCCCTGCGTATCGGGAGCCGGAGCATCCCAGGCGCCGCCGTTCTTTCGCGAACCGTACATGTTCATCTCCGGCAGGATCATCCTGCATTTCCCATCAGTGCGTCAAAAGCGATCGGCGTCTCGCTGACTTTGGCGCTGCGCAGAACCCAATCCACCACGTTATTTTCCAGCGCCAACGCTTCGGCCTCGGCCAGGCGCTGTGGCTGGGAATAGTACCAGCGGACCACTTCTTTCGGGTCTTCGAAGGTTTCCGCAAGATCATCCACGATGGCGCGCACCTGTTCCGGCTTGACATGAAGGTCCTTGACCTTGACCAGTTCGGCCACCAGCAAGCCCAGCTTCACGCGGCGCGTTGCCTGCTCGGTAAACCAGGAGGGTTCCACCGGAATGTTCTTCATCCCCATGCCGCGCTGCTCCATGTCGCGCCGCGCCGCGTCGGCCATCTGCTCGGACTCCATCGCAACCAGCGCCTTCGGCACTTCGACGGGATTCACCTTGAGCAGCACATCCATGACCTGCTCCTTGACCCTGGCCAGGAGGCGCTTCTTGACTTCGCGTCCCAGGTTGGAACGCACCTCGGCGCGCATCTTGTCGATGTCGCCATCGGCGACGCCAAGCTGCCGCGCGAAATCGGCATCCACCTCCGGCACCCGGGCCGCTTCGACCTTTTTTACGCTCATCTCGAACTGCACCGTGGCACCGGCCAGGTCGGCCGCCTGATAGTCGGCCGGGAAGCTGACGTCGAAGGTTTTGGTGTCGCCGGCCTTGACGCCATGCATCTGGGCTTCGAAATCGGGCAGCATCATGCCGCCGCCGACGATCACGGAATAATCGCTGGCCTTGCCTCCGGGGAACTCCTCGCCATTCTTGCGGCCGACGAAGTCGATCACGATGCGGTCATCCTTCACTGAGGCGCCGTCGGTCTCGACATACGTCGTGCGCTGCTTGCGCAGTACTTCGAGCGTCTTGTCGACTTCGGCTTCGGTCACAGTCAGCGTCGGCTTTTCGATCGCCTCGGCGGAAACATCGGCCGGCGTGATGTCGGGATAGACCTCGAACACCGCGGTAAAACCCAATTGTCCCGGGCCTGCGTCAGACTTGGGTTCGATGCGCGGATAGCCGGCGACGCGAAGTTTCTGTTCGCGCACTTTCTCGCCATAGGCCTTTTCCACCGCAGCACCGATGGCGTCCGAGCGCGCCTGGGAGCCATATTGCTGCGCGACCATTTTCATCGGCACCTTGCCCGGACGAAAACCCGGCATCTTCACCGTACGCGACATATGCTTCAGGCGCTGGTCGACATCCCTTTCGATCTCGGCCAGAACCACCGTCATGTCGACGCGCCGTTCCAGTGCGCTGCCAGTCTCGATTGCAGCACTCATCGTTACCGTATCCGTCATTTCCGTACCCGTCATTGAAAAAGCCATTAAAAAACCGCACCAGAGCATAAC
The DNA here is from genome assembly GCA_903933395.1 of uncultured beta proteobacterium. Classification (GTDB taxonomy): domain Bacteria; phylum Pseudomonadota; class Gammaproteobacteria; order Burkholderiales; family Rhodocyclaceae; genus Sulfuritalea. Next base: position 6,124 of record CAIZKA010000397.1, read on the forward strand.
TGCTGCGGCAAAACTGCAACCAAACTGCCCGCAAACCCGGGCCGGAACTCCGAATCAGCGCCCGATTGCTGGTGCCCAGGAAGGGACTCGAACCCCCACGCCTCGCGGCGCCAGAACCTAAATCTGGTGCGTCTACCAATTCCGCCACCTGGGCGCATGTCGCGACCCGCCGGCAAAGCAAAGCCGCGCGGCACGACGTGGATTGCGAATTTTACCTGCTTTCGACAATTCTTTCCGGCTCGCGCCATGCCCGCTGCAGGCCGCGAACTTGGGCAAAGCCGGCGCCCCGGCATGAAAAGCCGGATGCGCGGAAAGCTCTGTAGCTATACTTCCGCCGCATCATGGCCGTCGATCACTACGAAAACTTTCCCGTTGCGTCCATCCTCCTGCCGTCCGCCTTGCGCGAACCGGTGGCGGCGATCTACTGGTTCGCCCGCAGCGCCGACGACTTCGCCGACGAAGGCGACCTGTCGCCCCACGAGCGCCACGCGCTGCTGGCGGAATACCAGGCGGAACTCGACGCCATCGAACGCGGGGAACCCACCCGGCATCCGGTATTCATGCGCCTGCGGCCGGTAATCGCGCACTACAACTTGCCGCTGCACCTGTTTCGCGACCTGCTCGATGCTTTTGCGCAGGACGTGGGCAAGGACCGCTACCGCGACTTCGCCGAACTGATGGACTACTGCCGCCGCTCGGCCGATCCGGTCGGCCGCCTGCTGCTGCACCTGTTCGGCGAGGCTACGCCCGGGAATCTGTCACGCTCGGATGCCATCTGCTCGGCGCTGCAATTGATCAACCACTGGCAGGATGTCGGCATCGACGCCGCCAAGGGTGCGCACGGCAGGATTTACCTGCCGCAGGACGAAATGGCGCGCTTCGGCGTCGGCGAGGAGACGATCCTTCAGCGTGTCGCCAGCGCCGACTTCCGGACCCTGCTTTGCTTCCAGGCCGACCGCGCCCGCGCCCTGATGCTGTCCGGCGCCCCGCTGGGCTGGGATCTGCCCGGCCGCATGGGCCTCGAAATCCGCGCCATTGTCGCCGGGGGCCTCTGCATCCTGGATAAAATCGAGGCGATTGACTACGATGTGTTCGAGCACCGGCCAAAGCTCGAAGCCTTCAACTGGCCGCTGATCATGTGGCGCTCCCTGGTCCGCCCATTGGACAACAACCGGTAAATTCGCCGTGACCCCCGACGAGTACTGCCAGCAGCGTGCCGCCGCCAGCGGCTCCAGCTTCTATTACAGCTTCCTCTTCCTCGAGCCGCGCCGGCGCCAGGCAATCACGGCGCTGTACGCCTTCTGCCGCGAGGTCGACGACGTGGTCGATGAATGTCCGGACGCCGGACTCGCGCGCACCAAGCTTGACTGGTGGCGCGGCGAAGTCGCCGCCCTGTACAGGGGACGCCCCGGCCACCCGGTGACCCAGGCCCTCGCAGTATCGCTGAAGGAATTCCAACTGCCCCAGGAGCAGTTGCTGGAAATCATCGACGGCATGGAGATGGACCTCGACAACGCGCGCTATGCCGACTTCAAGGCCCTGCACCTCTACTGCTACCGGGTCGCCAGCGTGGTCGGCCTGCTCGCCGCCGAGATTTTCGGCTACCGTGAGCGGCAGACCCTCAAGTACGCCCACGATCTGGGCCTGGCCTTCCAACTCACCAACATCATCCGCGACGTCGGCGAAGACGCCCGCCGCGGCCGCATCTACCTGCCGCAGGACGAACTCGCACGCTTCGGTGTCACCGAGTCCGATCTGCTGAACGCCAATTACAGCGAGAGCTTCCGCCGCCTGATGCAATTCCAGGTCGAGCGCGCGCAAGCCACCTACCAGCAGGCTTTTGCCCAACTGCCCGCCGCCGACCGCAAAGCGCAGCGGGCAGGACTGGTGATGGCCGCCATTTACCGGGCCACGCTTAACGAGATCGTGCACGATGACTTTCGCGTGCTGGACCAGCGCATCTCGCTGCCGCCGCTGCGCAAGCTTTGGCTGGCCGGAAAGACCTGGATAACCGCGTGAGTATTGCCGTCATCGGCGCCGGCTATGCCGGCATGGCGGCCGCCGTCGAACTCTCCGCCGCGGGCCATCCGGTCGAAGTATTCGAGGCCTCGCGCGCGCTCGGCGGTCGTGCCCGCGCCGTACAGATCGACGGCTTCGAGGTCGACAACGGCCAGCACATCCTGATCGGCGCCTATACCGAAACCCTGCGCCTGATGCGCGCCGTCGGCGCCGATCCCGATGCCCTGCTCAAGCGCAGGCCGCTGCGCTTCGAATTCCCCGGCGAGTTCCTGATGAGCGCGCCGCACCTGCCGGCGCCGCTGCACACGGCGTTTGCCTTGCTGCTTGCGCAGGGTCTCGACTGGCGCGAAAAATGGGCGGCCATCCGGCTCATGCAGGGCCTGCAGTCCAGCCAATTCCGTATCGAGCCGGACATCAGCGTGACGCATTGGCTGGACTGCAACAACACGCCGTCCCGCCAGCGCCGACTCTTGTGGGAGCCGCTATGCATTGCCGCCTTGAATACACCGGCCGATCGCGCCTCGGCGCAAGTGCTGGCCAATGTGCTGCGCGACAGCCTCGGCGGCAAACGCGCCGCCAGCGACATGCTGCTGCCGCAGGTGAATCTTTCCGCGCTGTTTCCCGATCCCGCAGCGAAGTTCGTCGCAGAGCACGGCGGCGCCATACATCGCGGCCATCGCGTCAGTTCGCTGCGACGCGAGGACGACGGCTGGCGGATCGATGACGCCGGGCCCTTCGCGCAGGTGGTGCTCGCCGTAGCACCCTATCACCTCGCCGCCCTGGTGCCGGAACTGGCGCCGCGGGTGGCACATTTCGACTGGGAACCCATCGTCACCGCTTACTTCAGCTACCCCGCCGCGGTACGCCTGCCGCAGCCGATGCTGGGCGTGGACGCCGGCCTCGCGCAGTGGCTGTTCGACCGCGGCACCCTTTGCGGGCAGCATGGCCTGATCGCCGCCGTGATCAGCGCGCGCGGACGCCACCTGGATCTGCCCCCCGCCGAACTGGAGCGAGGCATTCACGCCGAAATCGCCCGCATCGTGCCCGGATTGCCGCAGCCGCTGCGGGTGCAGACCATCACCGAAAAGCGCGCGACTTTTGCCTGCGTACCGGACCTGCAACGGCCGCAAGCCAGAACCGAAATGCCGGGCCTGTGGCTGGCCGGCGACTACGTCGCCGGCGACTATCCGGCGACCCTGGAAGGCGCGGTGAGGAGCGGCATTGCCGCTGCGCGGGCAGTGCTGGCCACCTGATTCAGCTTTCCAGATGCCCGCCCGACAGGCGCAGCGTGCGCCCGCAGCGCTGCGCCAGCGCCTCGTCGTGGGTGACCAGGATCAGGGTGGTGCCGGCCTCAGAGTTCATGGCGAACATCAGGTCGATGATCTGCGCGCCGGTCGCGGCATCGAGATTGCCGGTCGGCTCGTCGGCCAGCAGCAGTTGCGGCCGCATGGCAAAGGCCCGCGCCAGCGCCACGCGCTGCTGTTCGCCGCCGGACAGGTGCTTCGGGTAATGTCCGAGGCGCTCGGCCAGCCCGACCCGGGCCAGCATCGCCTCCGCCGTCCCCCGCGCGTCGGCGCGGCCGGCGAGTTCCAGCGGCAGCATGGTGTTCTCCAGCGCAGTCAGCGCCGGCAAGAGCTGAAAGGACTGGAAGACGAAGCCGAGCAGGCGGCCGCGCAATCCGGCGCGGTCGTCTTCATCGAGCGCGGCGAGATCCTGCCCGCCCAGATGGACCGTGCCCGACGAAGGCAGGTCGAGGCCCGCCATCAGGCCCAGCAGGGTCGACTTGCCCGAACCGGAGGCGCCGACGATGGCCACCGCCTCGCCCGCCGTCACGGCAAACGAAATCTCGTGCAGAATCGTGAGCGTGCCGTCACCGCTGGGCACGACCTTGCCCAAAGCCGCCACATCGATCACCGCGTCAGTCATCAGACCCTTGTCAACCATGTTCAAGAAACTTGCCTCCTGTTTTCTGCTGCTGTTTTGTTGCAGCCTGCCGGTCGCGGCGGCGGAGCAGCGCATTCTGGTCTACGGCGACAGCCTCTCCGCCGGTTTCGGCATTGCCGTCAGCCAGAGCTGGCCGGCCCTGCTCGGACAGCGGCTGCAGGCCAGCGGTTCCCGCTACACGGTGACCAACGCCAGCATCAGCGGCGAAACCACCGCCGGCGGACGGGCGCGCTTTGCCGCGGCGCTGGACCAGTTCAAGCCGGCCATCGTGATCCTCGCGCTGGGCGCCAACGACGGCCTGCGCGGCCTGCCGGTGGCCGCCATGCAGGACAACCTGACCTTCATGGTGAAACTGGCGAAAAAACAAAAAGCGCG
>CAIZKA010000398.1 GCA_903933395.1 uncultured beta proteobacterium
CAGTCCGGGCAGGCGATTCCAGGTGTCATGTCCTCGCCGCGCGCCAAGCTGTCGCCGGCTGCCCGCGCGCTGCGCGGGGTCGTCGGCGCCGAGGCGCAGCGTCGCCAGGGCGTCGTCGACCAGGCTTTGCCACAGCGCCGCATGATCGCGCTGCCATTGCGGCGTGCGGCGGCTGTCGGCCAGCTCGAGAAAGCGCTGTACGCGCGCCTCGTCATCCAGGTCCGCCAGTTCGTGCAGGGGGTAGGACGCGCCGCCGGCGCCCCCCGCGCTGGTCGACATCAGCGTCAGTCGTTCCACCCGCTGCGGATGGCGCAGCGCGAACTCCTGCGCCACCATGCCGCCGAAGGAATAGCCCAGCACCGCCGCGCTGTCCCAGCCGAGTGCCGCCATCAGGCCGGCGGCGTCGGCGGCGTAGTCGGCCATGGTGTAGTCGCGCGCGGGCTTGCCGCTGCGGCCCATGCCGCGCTGGTCGAAGGCCAGCACGGTGAAGCGTTCGGTCAGGTAGCGGTCGAAGTCGCTCGGCGCCCGTCGCAGGTCGCCGCCCGTGCCCCAGATCTTCAGCAGGCGCGGGCCGCTGCCGGCCAGCTCGCAGCAGATGTCGATGTCGCGGACGCGAATGAAGGGCATGGTGTGCGATGTGCCGGAGATGTGGCCAATGATGGGCGCCAATGATATACGCCGCCGTGCTGAAGAGTCGGCGCCGACGGCATGGCGCAAGGGCGAATTGCGCTCAGTCCGGCGCCTTCGCCCTTCTGCCTCTCGCGAACTTGATGCCGAGCAGCACGGCCGGCGCCAGGTGCCAGAGCACGTCGAACATATCCAGCGGCCTCGTCAGCCGGCTTTCCGCCAGCAGGCGCGCCTTTTCCAACAGGTGCGGCTCGGGCACGAAGGGCGCGCCGAGCATGAAGACGGCGGCGGCGATCAGCAGCGGATAGGGAATCCTGTCCAGCCAGCGCATGGGAACTCCGCAACGGGTGTGACGCACATTATGCCCGCCGGCGAGCAGCATTCGTGCCGGCGGGGCCGGCTTGCGGCTCGGGAATCTAGAGGGCAGCGCCTAGGGGATTAGGGTGTCCGCTCTAGGCAGGCGCGCTAGAGTCGGTGCGCTGGAAGACCGGCCCCCTGGCCGGCCCGTGAATGATGAGAGGAAACACAATGCTGAAGACCAAAAAGCTGCTCCCGAAGAAATTGGCCGCCAATCCGGTCGTGGTCGCGATGCAGGAAGCCGCCGCCAATGTGCATGCGGCCAACATGAACGTATTCCATGTAGCCCGCGACCAGGGCAGGAAGGTCTGGGTCACGCTGGGCGCGACGGCCGGCAGCCTGGCTGCGCAGAACATCCGCTTGCTGAAGAACACGGTGGCCGCGGCCAACGACAAATCGGTCGCGGCATGGGATGCCGTCGAGCGGACACTCGGTGAACGCGTCATGCCGGTGCTGGACAAGGTGGGTCTGGCAGCTCCCGCGCAATACGGCGTCGATCTGTTCGGCAAGGGCCTGCACCGCGTTTCGGCGCAGGTGGTCGAACTGACCCGCGAACGCAGACAGGCAGCCAAGCGCGCCGTGCGCAAGCCGGTCGCGAAGAAGGTCGTCGCCAGGCGCCGCACGCGTCCCGCCACCAGGCTGGCCGCCTGAGCAGCTAACACAGTTGGTGGCGCGGGTTTCCGCCGGGAGGTGGCGCGCCACCGCGTCGCGCGCGCGGTGTTCGGTGTTGTTCGAAACCGCCTGGGCGCCGCCTGAGTGCTTGTTGCGCCTGATTCTCAGGCGCGCGCGTCCAGCGAATTGATGGCGCCGTGGATGGCGCGCTCGAACATCGGCCGGTCTGGCAACACGATGCGCACGGTCTGGTTCCTCAGGCGCACCGCCAGGGCGTCCGGCGTGATGGAAATGGCGCAGGCCGAAGCGCTGTTGGTGAACAGGAGCATCGTCCGGCTGGGGTTGATCCAGGTCAGGCGCTCGCGTCGGCTTTGTCCTGCCGTGATGAAATCGACCCAGTCGCCGCGCACGAGTTGCCTCACGCGGCGCAGGTCGGCGCGATCCGGCGTGTTGTCCGCGCCGAGCTCGTCGGCGCCGGGGAGTGAAATGTCCTGCACGTGAACACCGGTACTTGTGGCATGGCTGACCTGCAGGGTCGGTCCCGCGCCGCGGGCGGACGGCTTTTCCTCCGGCGCCTCCATCGACTTGGCCTTGGCGGCGGGGGGCTTCTGCTTTTCTGCGCGCAGCGCGGCGAGTTGCAGGTCGACCAGCGCGTCCATGAAAGTCTTGCGCTCGTCGGGCGCGGCGCCGATCTCGTCGAAGCCCGCGTTGAGCTTCTTCAGCAGGCTGGGCAGCGCGGCGGCATGCCGTTGCCGTTCCGACGGATCGTGCTTCGGCGACACGGCCCATATCAGCGCGACGACGGTCTGCAGGGCCTCTTTGGCCGGTGCGCCGTCCTCCCCGGCCTGTGAAATTCTTCCCTGGACCACGTCGCGCCAGTAGCTGCGCAGGAACTCCTCTATCTCGCGCGGTACCAGCGGGCCCAGCAGCCGCTCGATGCACTGGTTCGCCGCCCGTTGCGCGTGCATCTGGGCCACGCGGGTGAGGCGGATTTCCTCCTCGCGGGCATGCACGGCGTCGGCCAGTTCGCGGTCCTGCTTCTCCTCGATCTTCTCGCGCTCGGCGAGGAAGGTATCGAGGTCGGCGTTTGCGGCGTCGAATACGGCCATGTCGCCGTCGAAGGTGGACTGGATCCGCTCGACGAGTTCCGACAACTTCAGATAGAAGGGGTCGTCGGCATTGACCACCTTGCCCCAGCGGATGGCGACGCTCGAGATGCTGTCCAGAAAGCGCCGCGCCGGGTGCCTGCGATCGGCGAAGAAGCTCTTGTTGAGCATCGCCGCCTTCAGCACCGTGATCTGCAGGCGGGCCACCAGCGCCTTGATGCCTTCCGCGACGTTCGGGTCGCCGAACAGCAGGTCGAACAGCTCGGCGACGATGTCCAGCGTGACGGATTCCTGCGGGCGCGCGGCGCGCGCGGCGCCGCTGTCGCGCGCCATGCGCACGATGTTGGCATGGGTCCCGGCGGGGGCGTGCGGCGGCGCCGTCTGCAGGGTCTTCATCGAGTCGAAGAGTTCCAGGTTGCCGCCGCCGGGTCCGGTGGCGGCGCCTTCGCCGTCCTTGCTGCGCGCTTTCACCAGCCGGTCGAGAGCACTCGCCATCTTCGCCGATTCGGCGGCTGCCACCTCGGGGTCGACCAGCGTCATTTCCCGGTAGCTGCGCTTGAGGCGCGGCAGGATGTCGGCGTCGATCAGGGTTTCGTTGACGACGCGATAGAGCTGGGGCAGTTCCGCGCCGAGGCGCTTGCCGACCAGTTGCAGCAGCAGGGTGCCTGCCGCCGCGTCGTCGGTCACCTCGGCGCAGGCAGCCTCGATGCAGGGCCACAGTGACGAGACCTTGAACGTCTTGTCGCCCTGTTTCATGGCGCTGCGCAGCACCAGGTAGGAAATCCGCCGTTCCAGTGCGCTGGTCTCTTCGCGGCAGGCCACGGTCAGGCTCTCGAGGACCTCGCGGGCAGCCAACTGCAGGGTGAGCTCGGCATCGGTTGCGATCTTGAGCGCTCTCGCGTCGCCATAGCCGTCGCCATAGCCGTCGCCCGGCTTCGCCGCATGCCGGGCACGCTCGGCGAGACCGGACATCAATGCCGGCGTCACCTTGTCCCAGTGCTGGTACAGCGCGACCTTCAGGGTGCCGGCGGCGATGCGCCGGGGCAGGTCCTGGCTGGCATTGGCTTGCTCGTCGGCTTCCTGGGTCAGCGCAGGCCCCAGTTCCTCGACCAGTTCGGACAAGTCGCTTTCCATCTGTTCGCGGCAGCCGGCAATCAGCTTCGCCAGCGTTGCGGCGTCTTTTTCCGCCATTTCAGGTGTCGCCCAGGTGTCGAAGTGTCGAATTATCCCACCAATAGCCGACGCGCATATTTCGGGAATGAATGGATTTCCGGTCCTCCAAGGGCTTTCGGGGCGCCGGCCTTGTCGCCGTAGTACCGGCGCCGACTTTCCGGATAGCCGCGCCCGGCCGGCGCCGCACGCAGCCTGGGCCAAAGCAGGCAGCGGGCCGCAAGGGGACAGGCAAGGTGACCAGCGAAGGGCACCAATGATTTACGCCGCCACCCGGTAAAGTCATGTGCCGCGGCATCCGCCGGGACGGCCCGGCTTCCCGGGTTTGATTCATCCCGCCGTGCCGCGCTAAGCTGTCGCCCCACCCGAAGGAGAAAGCAATGAAGATACTGATACTGGGCGCCGGCGGCGTCGGCGGCTATTTCGGCGCCAAGCTCATGCGCGCCGGGGCAGACGTTACATTCGTTCTGCGCGACAAGCGCCGCCAGCTGATCCGCGAGAAGGGCCTGCTCATCGAGTCGCCGCAGGAAAGCTTCACCGTTTTTCCACATTGCCTCGGCAGCGGGGAACTGGCCCCCGACTACGACCTGATCATGCTGGCGCCCAAGGCCTACGACCTCGACGATGCCCTGGCCTCGATTGCCGGCGCCGGCGGCAAGGGTGTGCTGCTGCCCTTCCTCAACGGCTTGAACCACTTCGCGCTGCTCGACCAGCGCTTCGGCCGCGAGCGGGTCATGGGCGGGGTGGCGCACATCGCCGCCATGCTCACCGGGACGGGCTCGGTCAAGCGGCTTTCCGACCTGCATTCGCTCACCGCAGGGCCTCGCCATGCCGCTCATGAAGCGCTGGCCAGGGAGTTCATCGCGCTTTGCGCCGGTGCGGATTTTGATGGCCATTATGCGGAAAACATCGAACAGGTGCTGTGGGACAAATGGGTGTTCCTCGCCACGCTGGCCGCCGCGACCACGCTGTGCCAGGGTACGGTGGGCGAGATCGTCGCCACGCCCTGGGGCGCCGACCTGACCCGCAAGCTCTATGCCGAATGCTGCAGCGTCGCCGAACGCTGCGGCTTTGCCGTCGGCGAGGCGGCGCGCGGCAAGGCGCTGGCCATGCTGACCCAGGCCGGCTCCGCCTTCACCGCCTCCATGTTGCGCGACATGAACGCCGGGCAACGCACCGAGCACGAGCACATCCTCGGCGAGATGGTCCGCCGCGGCATGGCACAGGGCGTGGTGTGCGACCTCGTCGCCATGGCCCACACGCACATGGCGGTGGCGTCCGCCAGGCTTTCCTGACCGCGGGGAGTTGCCGTGCCCGAAATCTACGTCAGCACCGACGTCGAAACCGACGGGCCTGTCGCCGGCCGGCATTCCATGCTGAGCATCGGCTCGGCGGCCTATGCCGCCGACAAGACCCTGCTCTCGACCTTCAGCGCGAACCTGGAAACGGTCCCGGGACTGGAAAGCGACGCCACCACCACCGCGTGGTGGGCCACCCAGCCCGAGGCGTGGAAGGCCTGCCGCCACAATCCCGAACCTCCGCAGGCGGCCATGAAAAACTACCTGGCCTGGCTGACGCAACTGCCCGGCAGGCCGGTCTTTGTCGCCTATCCCGCGGCCTTCGACTTCCCGTTCGTGTATTGGTACCTGACGCGGTACGCCGGCGAGAACCCCTTCGGCTATTCGGTGATCGACATCAAGACCTACGCCATGGCCATGCTCAAGCGCCCCTATCGCGCCTGCGGAAAACAGTCCCTGCCCGCCGAGTGGTTCGACCCTCATGCGCACACGCACGTGGCGCTGGACGATGCCATCGAGCAGGGCAGCCTGTTCTGCAACATGCTGCGCGCCAATCTCGCCCGGCCGCAGGATTGACCTGCGCCGGCAGGGCGTGAGCGGCGAACCCGGCCCCATGCGTCTGCGGCGGTGCGTTCCCCGCGCGCCTCGGCCTTACAGCTTGCCGGGATCGAAGCCGGTTTCCTTGTAGATGGATTCCAGCAATTCCTTGCCGACACGGCCATCCATTTCGCGATGCACCTTGGAGAAGGCCTTGCGCCACTCCTGCGCTTCCTGCGGGGTGGGCTGGTAGATCTGCATGCGGCCGGTCTTGCGCACGGCCTCGAGCGCTTCGTCGTCCTCCTGCTTGGCCATGGCGTAAAAGTAGGCCGTGGTCTCCTTCAGCGCGCCGGTCAGCGCCTGGCGGATGTTCGGCGGCAGGCCGTCCCAGAACTTCTTGTTGGCGATCACCACGTAGCCGTGGTAGGTGTGGTTGGTCAATGTCAGGTACTTCTGCACGGGCAGTTCCGAACAGCGTCCTATGCGGACGGTCGGTCGTTGGCCGAAGCGGACGGCCAACCGGCACTCAAAATTCCGGGACGTTGATCAGAGTCATGCTAAATCGATTTGCTGTGCCCACGATTGCAAACCTTGAGTCGCCGGAGAACACCGGCCCTTGACCGCGCCTCACGCGCTGCAGGAGCACCAGTGACATCCTCCGGGCATTCTTCGGGAACCAGATCTATTGAACCCGCAGCCGGTTGCCGGCCGGTTCTACTCCTTGATATCGTCCTCAAACACGGCTGGATTCGCTTTTTGATGATCAAGATGGATAAGGCGCTTTACCAGGATGTTGATCAGACAATCCCGAAACTTGACTTGCAATGGCAAAGGCAGTTTGTCCAGTTTGTTACTTTTGAGGACAAAGCAAAATGAATCTTCAAGTGCGATGACATTTGAAGTTCTCGGGATCTGAATGAGAAATGAGATTTCACCGAAAACATTCCCGGCTACCATCGTATCGAGAAATTTCTGCGGATTGCTGTTCTTGGTTACGCTGGCAGAACCTTTGAGCATAACGAACAAGGCATTGTCGTCTTTTTCATTTTCCCGAATAAGAAACTCGCCGGCTCTATAGTTGGAAAAGAAATGCGGCATGCCCAGCAATACCTTTTTCTCCTCATCGGCAAATTTTTCGAAAAATTGCGTCTTGTCTAGAAGCGATGGCAAATTGCCGTACATGACTTCACCTCACGGAAAACAAACGGCGATTCATCGCCGGAACCAAATCGAACCTGGGCTGAAGGCAGGAATTCAAGCAACCAGACGCGAGTATCCTTGACCGCACAACCCCGGTCAACACGGAGTTTGGTCCTCAAGTTTCCGCAAGGCTTTGAATTCCGCGTCAGATATGGGCGTTTTGCGAGTCAGCGCTGAAAATCGGACGGATCGGGTGCCCCGGAACCCCCCTTTCCCGTGAGGGGAGGTATTCCCGGTTACCGGACGATGCGCTGTTCGTGCTTGACCTCGGGTTGAGACCGGGCGGGCATATCCCGCTGAGGATCGTCGTGCCCCGGCCCGTCCCCGGCAGGCCCGTGGCTCCATCAGATGTTTGATCCCTCCGCCCCGGGCTTGCCGGTACCGCCCTGATCGCCGTGTCGCCGGCGCCGACTTTCATGCTCGGGCATATCCGAATTGCGTCCTATGCGGATGGTCGTTCATCGGCCGAAGCTGCCAGTCGCTCATGTTGGATGAACTTCTGCGTCGTGCCC
>CAIZKA010000399.1 GCA_903933395.1 uncultured beta proteobacterium
CAGCGCGCCCTGCACACGCTCAAGGGCAGCGCCAGGATGGCAGGTGCCATGGGCTGCGGCGAGCTGCTGCATTCGATGGAAGACCGGATCGACCAGGCGGTGCGCATGAAGTCGGTGCAGTCCGCCACCATCGACGGACTGGAGACCTCCTACGACCGCGCGGCCATGCTGATCGAGCATCTGCGCAATCCCGACGCGGCGCCACCGGAACCCGAAGCGACGGAAATGCTTGCGACAAGTCCCGACGTCGCCGTCGAATCGCCGGGGGCCGAAGAACGGCAGCCGGTCGCGCACGAACCGGCTGCCGCGCCAGCCGCCCCCGCAGCACCGCACGCACCGGGCGCAGCCGGCATGGCACCCGCTGCTCCCTTCGTTCCGGCCCCGCAGGTACATCTGCGCGTGCGCGCGGACCTGGTGGACCAGTTGGTGAATGAGGCGGGCGAGGTTGCCATCGCCCGCGGCCGGATCGAGGGCGAATTGCTGGCATTGAAGGGATCCTTGCTTGAACTGACGGAAAACATCATCCGCCTGCGCAAGCAGCTGCGCGAAGTCGAGATCCAGGCCGAATCGCAGATGCAATCGCAGCAGGCCCTGGCCAGCGAGCGCGCACAGGAGTTCGACCCGCTCGAGTTCGACCGCTTCACCCGCTTCCAGGAAGTGGCGCGGATGATGGCGGAAAGCGTGAACGACGTCGCTACCGTGCAGCAGACCCTGATGCGCAATCTCGACCAGGCCAACGCTGCCCTGGCGGCGCAGGCGCGCCTGTCCCGCGAACTGTCGCAACGCCTGATGGGCGTGCGCATGGTCCCCTTCGAAAGCCTGGCCGAGCGCCTGCATCGCGTAGTACGGCAGGCGGCCAAGGACACCGGCAAACGCGCCAACCTCGACATCCGCCACGGCCAGACCGAAATCGACCGCTCGGTACTGGACAAGATGGCCGGACCCCTCGAGCACATGCTGCGCAACAGCGTCGCCCATGGCCTCGAAGACACGGCTGTACGCCTTGCGGCCGGCAAGGATGAGTTCGGCCAGATCACCCTGTCGCTGGCCCAGGAAGGCAATGAAATCGTGGTGGCCATCGCCGACGACGGCGCCGGTCTCGACTTTCCGCGGATACGCCAGCGCGCCGTCGAGCACGGCCTGATTGCGCCGGATGCGCAACCTGACGAAGCAACACTCGCCCAACTGGTCCTGCACGCCGGGTTCTCGACCGCCAAGGTGGTCACGACCCTGGCCGGCCGCGGCGTCGGCATGGACGTGGTGAAAAATGAGACGACCAGTCTTGGCGGCCGCATCGAAATTTCCTCGGTCACCGGGCGCGGCGCCACATTCCGCGTCTACCTGCCGCTGACGCTGGCGGTCACACAGGCCGTGCTGGTCACCGCCGGCAATCGGCTCTACGCGATCCCGTCCTCGATGATCGAGCAGGCCACCGAGCACAAGCCCGACGGGGCGGAGAAAATACGCAGCGCCGGCAGCACCGAATGGCTGGGGAACCGCTATCCCTACCACTATCTGGCTGCGCTGCTGGGCGAACAGAACGCGATCCCGCCGCAGCAGCGACGGCACTGGATACTTTTGGTCAAGGGCGGAGCCGAGCGCGTCGCACTGGAAATCGACAGCCTGTCGGGCAATCAGGAAGTCGTGGTAAAGGCGGTCGGCCCGCAACTGGCGCGCGTCCCGGGCATCGCCGGGGCCACCGTACTGGGCAACGGCGAGGTTGCGCTGATCATCAACCCGATCGCGCTATCGGCGCGCGCCCTCGCCCGCGCCGCACCGGCGCAGGCCGAAGCGGTACCGGCACAGGGGGAGGCCGTCGAAGCAGTCGTCCCGGTCGCCGTGGCTCCCGCGGCAGCCGCGGCGGCCGTGATGGTGGTGGACGATTCGCTCACCGTGCGCAAGATCAGCGGCCGCCTGCTCGCCCGTCACGGCTATCACGTGCTGACCGCCAAGGACGGCGTCGACGCGTTGGAGCAACTGACCGAAGTAATCCCCGACGTCATGCTGCTGGACATCGAAATGCCGCGCATGGACGGCTTCGAACTGACGCGCAACATCCGCGGCGATGCGCGCCTGAAACATATTCCGATCATCATGATCACGTCGCGCACCGCGGACAAGCACCGCCTGCACGCCCAGGAGATCGGCGTGGATCATTACCTGGGCAAACCCTACGACGAAGATACCCTGCTGGACTGCATCCGACAGTCCATCGAAACGAAACACTGAGTCCCGCAGCACCGCGACGAGGATAGCCCGATGACCCGCCCGTTCAAGGTACTTGGCATACAGCAGATCGCCATCGGCGGCCCCTCCAAGGAGCGTCTGAAAAAACTCTGGGTCGAAATGTTCGGCCTGGCCGTTACGGGCAACTACGTCAGCGAACGGGAAAACGTGGATGAGGACATCACCCAGATGGGCAGCGGCCCCTTCAAGGTTGAAGTCGACCTGATGCAGCCGCTCGATCCGGCGAAAAAGCCGGCGGTGCATGAACCTCCGCTCAACCACGTCGGGCTCTGGATCGACGACCTGCCGAAAGCCGTGGAATGGCTGACGGCACAGGGTGTGCGCTTTGCGCCGGGAGGCATCCGCAAAGGCGCCGCCGGCTTCGACATCACCTTTCTCCACCCCAAGGCCAACGAGCAGTTTCCGATTGCCGGCGAGGGCGTGCTGATCGAACTGGTACAGGCCCCCGCCGACGTCATCGCAGCGTTCGCGCGCCTTGCCTGACGCGCGGCGGCCGGAGTCGGCTCACTCCTACGCGGCAAAAGCCCGGTAACAGCCGCGGCCGGCTTCCTTTGCCGCATACATCGCCTGATCGGCGCGACGCAGCAGTTCCGCCGGAGACAGGTCCCCCCCTGCAAAAATGGCAATACCGATGCTGCCGGTGATTTCCAGCGGCATGCCGAGGACGCGCATGGGCTCACGGACGGCCATGACCACCTTGTCCGCCATGCGCTCGGCATCGGCGGCACCGCTGATCGTCGTCAGCACGATGGCGAACTCGTCGCCGCCCAGCCGCGCCACGGTGTCGACCTCGCGCACCGCTGCGCGGAAGCGCGCCGCCGCGCAGCGCAGCACCTCGTCACCTATGGCGTGGCCGTAGCTGTCATTGACGGGCTTGAAGTGATCGAGATCGATCAGCAGCAGGGCGATCTGTCCATGACTGCGTCGCGCCTGCTGCATGGACTGCTTCAGGCGCGCGTCGAACAGCAGGCGATTGGCGAGGCCCGTCAGCGTGTCGGTATGGGCCAGGGCCTGCAACTGGCGTTCATTCTCGCGCAGCCGGGCGTTGGCCTCCTCCAGTTCCCCGGTGCGCTCGGCCACGCGCCGCTCGAGACTCGCCTCCGAGCGCTGCAGCGCCCCGACCAGTTGCTGCTTGGTGGCCAGCGCTTCGCTTTGTGCCGTATCCTTCTCGTGCCGCAGGCCGTTGATCCGGTCCGCCAGGGCGAATGACAGGAGCAGCATTTCCAGTGCCGATCCCATCTGCATGGCGTAGAAGCTGAAGAAGGTGGTTGGCAGCAGGCCCAGGTTGCGCAGGCCGACCACCGCAACCCCCAGCAGCAGCACGGTCCACGCCAGCAGGAAGGTGCTCGCGCCGGGCTGGCCGGCCCGCCAGCAGCGCAAACCGGCCAGTACAGCCACCACGGAAAACGTGACGCCGGTCAGCGACGTCAGGATCGCGGCCAGGCGATAGGGCGCAACCAGCGCCGCCACGATGCAGACGGCAAACAGGGCGGCCAGGCCGATCACAACTCCGTCGAGCCGCGGCAGATTGCGTTGCGTCGCGAGAAAGCCGCGGGTGAACAAGGCGCCGAAGAGGCCGGCGCCGGCAAAGCCGACGGTAAAGGCGAGATTGCCCCACAGCGGCCAGTCGGGCCAGAGAAACTGGTTCCCCAATCCGTTGAGGGAGAGCTGTCCCACGGCCATGCTGGCGGCGAACAGGACGTAAGTCAGGTAGTTGTGATCGCGCAGCGAAAACCATAGCAGCAGGTTGTAGAGCGCCAGCGCCAGCAACATGCCGAAATATACCGATAGCACCGCATAGCCGGACTGCGAATCCTGCCAGAAGGCCTCGGCCTGCCACAATCGCAGGGGAACCGTCAGCGTGCCTTCGGAAACGATGCGCAACCAGACGGTGTTCGCAGCGGCCTCACCCAGGTGCACGGGAAACACGAAGTTGCGATGTACCAGCGGCCTGCGGGCGAAGGGCAGGCGATCGCCGGTACTCAGATGCTCGCCGCCGGGGCCGAAGTATTCCACGCTGTCCAGGGTCGGGAAAGCGACTTCCAGCAGCCAGTCGCGCGGCGCGGCCGGGGCCGGCTCAAGCTCGAAGCGCAACCACCAGGCCGAAGACGAATAGCCGAAGTTGAGCGCCTCGTCGCCCTTCACCTGCGCGGGCCGGAACTCGTTGCCGCGGCGCTGGACATCGGCCAGCGTCAGGCGACCGTCCGTATCTTCGAATATCGACACCCGGGTTGCCAGGGCAATCGAAGTCGCGCCGGGCTCCAGGCGCACTGCCGCAAAGCCGGCGTGGATGTGGCACGACCAGCAGTACAACAGCAACAGCAAGACAGGAATCCGCGGCACGGCATTTCCCGGTTGGAAGGCTGGGCAAATTCTATCCCATTGGCAACTGTACCCGTCCCGGCTGCGCGTCTGCATTTCCGCCGCTTGGGTAGAATCCGCCTTCTACTTTCCGGCTGATACGCTCATGCTCTTCGACTCCTTTTCCAACCCGGCGCTGGCACTGCGCAACCGCATCGTCATGGCGCCGATGACCCGCTGCCGCGCCGACCATGCGGATGCCGTGCCCAACGCGCTGATCACCGGGTACTACCGGCAGCGGGCGGGCGCAGGCCTGATCATCTCGGAGGGCCTGCCGGTGTCCGACCGCGCGCGCGGCTACCTGAACACGCCGGCCTTGTGGAACGAGGCGCAGGCCGCGGGCTGGAAGTCGGTGACCGACGCCGTGCACGCGGAAGGCGGCAGGATGTTCGCCCAGCTGTGGCATTGCGGCCGCGTCGCGCACGCCGCGCTGCACGCCGATGGCAGCGCCCCGGCAGGTGCGTCCAACAAACCGGCGGCGACGCAGACCATGATCCCCGGCCCCGACGGCAAGCCCGTGGCCGTCCCCAGCGGCCAGCCGCAGGCCCTGAGCCTCCAGGAAATCCGCGGCGTCATCGCCGAATTTGCGCATGCCGCGAAACTGGCCATGCAGGCCGGATTTGATGGCGTCGAGATCCACGGCGCAAACGGTTACCTGCTCGACCAGTTCCGCTGCCCCGCGGTGAACAACCGCAACGACGCCTACGGCGGTTCGCTGGCCAATCGCTACCGCCTGCTGCTGGAAATTGTCGACGCCGTGGCGGCCGAAGTCGAGCCGCAGCGCATCGCCGTGCGCCAGTCGCCCTATGGCCTGGGCAACGGCATGATCGCCGACCCGGAGCCCCTGAAAACCTATCCCTGGCTGGCGCGCGAACTGAACCGGCGCAACCTGGGCTTTCTGCATATCTACTGCCAGACCGCGGACTGGATTCACGAGGCCGGGCACTCGATGATGCCTGCGTTGCGCGACGCCTTCCATGGCGCGATCATCGCCTGCGGCGGATTCAAGACACCGCCCGCCTGCGAAGCCATCCTCGCCCGCGGCCACGCAGATCTGATCGCGATCGGCAAGCCGTTCATCTCCAATCCCGACCTGGTCGAGCGCCTGCGCCACGATGCGCCGCTCGCCAAATGGAATCCGGCCGTCTTCTATGCCGCCGGCGCCACAGGCTATACGGACTACCCTGCACTTTGAAAAAACCGGCCGCCAGGCGAGGTCCCGCGTTCGTCGCCTTGTCCTTTCTCGCCATCTCGACATGCGTGCTGGCCGGCGAAGAATCCGCTCCCGACTTCGCGCAAGAGACCCTGAGCGGCGACTGGAGCGGAGCCCGCAGCGCCGCGGCAAAGCGCGGCTTACTCTTCGACGGCGGAATCAGGGTCGACGCCCTGCGCAATCGCGGGGCGCTGAACGATGGCAGCAAAACCGTCAGCCACATCGATCTCAAGCTGAGAATGGATCTGGACAAGGCGGCGGGCTGGCCGGGCGGCAGCGCCATGATCAATGTCATCAGCGATGCCGGGCAGGGGCCGAACGCGCGCCTTGTCGGCTCCCTGATGGGAGTCACCAACATCGAAGTCGGCGACCCGACCACCACGCGGCTGTTTCAGGCCTGGCTGCAGCAAGACTTCCTCGACGGACGCCTGGCGCTGCTGGCCGGCCTCTACCCGATCGATTCCGAGTTCTTTACTCTGGACTCTGCGAGCGTGTTCCTCGGACCCCAGTACGGCACACCCGCCGATCTCGCACTCACCAATACCCCGTCGATCTTCAATAACTCCGCCTTCGGCATCCGCGCGCGGTGGACTATCGCACCTGCGCTTTACGCCATGGGCGCCGTGCTCGACGGTGTCCCGAACGATCCGGCACACCCGAAGCGGACTTCGATCCGCTTCGCCCGCGACGACGGCGGCTTCACCATCGGCGAACTGGGCTGGTTGCCCGAAGAGGGAAACCACAAGTTCAAGGGACACGCCAAACTGGCGGCAGGCATCTGGGGCTACAGCCGCCAGCGCCCCGATCAACTGGACGTAGCGAATATCGATGCCGGGAATATTGCCGCTCCTGCGCGTTCGAGGCGCTCATGGGGCGGCTACCTGCTTGGCGAGCGCACGCTGCTGCGCATGGGCCACGGCGATGATCGCTACATTTCGGGGTTTGCCCGCTATACCTTCGCCGACGGCGACTCGACGGCGATCAAGAACACGGCGAACCTCGGCATGTACGTCAGAGGCGCGTTTGCCGCACGACCAGACGACATCGCCGGCATTGCCGTAACTCGTGCGAGGCTCTCCGGTTCATGGCGCAGCGCGCAGGCAGTCGGCGGAACCGCAACGACGAACAACGAGGACGCGCTGGAAGTCACCTGGCGCTACAACGTCACGCCCTGGTTTGCGATCCAGCCCAACTATCAGTACATCCGCAATCCGGGCGGCGTGTCCGGCAAACCGGACGCCAGGCTGATCGGAGCGCGGCTGGAACTCGCGCTGTAGTCAAAAGTCGGCGCTGGCGCAACGGCGTCCGCGCCGTGCCGCCGGCGCCGACTTTCTTATTTGAAGCCGATGATGGCCTGATCGACGGCCAGGCTTTCGCCAGGCTGGGCCAGCAGTTTTTCCACCACGCAGTCGCGCTCGGCCTTGAGCACGTTCTCCATTTTCATGGCTTCGATCTTGGCCAGCACCTCGCCGGCCTTGACCTCCTGACCGACCTTGACGGCAACCTGCGTTAGCAGCCCCGGCATCGGCGAGAGCAGGAACTTCGACATGTCGGGCGCCGCCTTCACCGGCATCAGCGCCAGCAGGTCGGCCGCATGCGCGCTCATCACCTGCACGTCGGCCTGTACGCCCCAGTGGAACAGGCGATACACCGAACCGCGGCGCTCGACCTGCATGCAGATCTGCTGGCCGTTGAGCGTGCCGCGATAGAGGATGTCGCCGAACTGCCAGTGCGAGCGGATCGCGTAATTGCCGCCGGCAAGCCGGACGTCCCAGCCACCCTCGGTCGGGGTGATGGTGGCCGGATGCCGCTCGCCGTTGAACAGCACCACGTACTCGCTGCCCGGCTTGTACTCGTGGCCTGGCATCTGCCCGGTGATGGTGGCGTTGCGCGCCAGGTACTGGCGATGAATCGCCCCGGCGGTGGCGACCAGCATCAGCGGATCGTCGTGCGGCACGTCGACGGCATTGAAGCCCTTGGGATACTGGTCGGCGATCAGGCCGGTGTTGAAGTTGCCCGAGGTGAAGCGCGGATGCTGCATCAGCGCCGCCTGGAAGGAAATGTTGCAGGCCACGCCGCGGATCACGAACTCGTTCAGGGCATCCCTCATGCGGGCGATGGCCTGGTCGCGCGAGGCCGCATGGACGATCAGCTTGGCGATCATCGAGTCGTAGAACATCGAGATTTCGCCGCCCTCATAAACGCCGGTATCGACGCGCACACCGTTTTCCGCAGGCGGCGGCACGTACTTGACCAGACGCCCGGTGGACGGCAGGAAACCGCGGAAGGGATCCTCGGCATTGATCCGGCATTCCATGGCCCAGCCGTTGATCTTCAAATCGGCCTGCTTGAAGGCCAGCTTCTCCCCGGCAGCGACGCGGATCATCTGCTCCACCAGATCCAAGCCCGTGATGAGTTCCGTCACCGGATGCTCGACCTGCAGCCGGGTGTTCATTTCGAGGAAGTAGAAGCTCTTGTCCTTGCCGCCGACGACGAACTCGACCGTGCCGGCCGACTGGTAATTGACCGCCTTGGCCAGCGCCACGGCCTGTTCGCCCATGGCCTTGCGCGTCGCTGCGTCGAGGAAGGGGCTGGGCGCCTCCTCGATCACCTTCTGGTGCCGGCGCTGGATCGAGCACTCGCGCTCGTGCAGGTAGAGCGTGTTGCCGTGCGCGTCGCCGAGCACCTGTATCTCGATGTGCCGCGGTTCCTCGATATATTTCTCGATGAAGATGCGATCGTCGCCGAAGGCGTTCTTGGCCTCGGTCTTGCAGGCCGCAAAACCCTCGGCGGCTTCCTGGTCGTTGAAGGCGACGCGCAGGCCCTTGCCGCCGCCGCCGGCCGAAGCCTTGATCATCACCGGGTAGCCGATGTCCTTCGCGATCCCGACCGCCTGCTCGGGCGTGTCGATGGCGTCGTTGTAGCCGGGTATGACATTGACCTGGGCTTTCAGCGCCAGCTTCTTCGAGGCGATCTTGTCGCCCATCTGCTCGACCGAGTAGTGCTTCGGCCCGATGAAGATGATGCCCTCCTCCTCCAGCCGGCGCGAAAAGGTCGCGTTCTCGGAAAGGAAGCCGTAGCCGGGATGCACCGCCTCGGCGCCCGTCTGCTTGCAGGCGGCGATGATCTTGTCCATCGACAGGTAGGATTCCTTCGACGGCGGCGGCCCGATGCAGACCGACTCGTCGGCCATGGTCACGTGCATCGCATCCTTGTCCGCCTCGGAATATACGGCGACAGTCTTGATGCCCATCTTGCGGGCGGTCTTGATCACTCGGCAAGCGATCTCGCCACGGTTTGCAATCAGTATTTTTTTGAACATGCTATGTCCTCAATTCAAAGAGAGGCTATGAACGATTTTGCGCGTGGAGAGCGAGGCAGCCAGGAGTCCGCGACGAGGCAGTGCTGTAGCACGGCGAGGAGCGGACGACGCAGCGAACGAAGCTATCCACGATGCAAAACTCGTTCAGAGGGGAATGTTGCCGTGCTTGCGCCAGGGATTCTTGATGTCCTTGCCGCGCAGCATCGCGAGGCTGCGGCAGACACGCTTGCGCGTCTCATTGGGCATGATGACGTCGTCGATGAAGCCGCGCGCGCCGGCGACAAAGGGGTTGGCGAACTTGGCCTTGTACTCGGCCTCGCGCCCCGCCAGCTTGGCCGGATCGTTCTTGTCCTCGCGGAAGATGATTTCCACCGCACCCTTCGGTCCCATCACCGCGATTTCGGCGCTGGGCCAGGCAAAATTGACGTCGCCGCGCAGGTGTTTCGAGGCCATCACGTCATAGGCGCCGCCGTAGGCCTTGCGCGTGATCACGGTGATCTTCGGTACCGTGCATTCAGCATAGGCGTAGAGCAGCTTGGCGCCGTGCTTGATGATGCCGCCGTATTCCTGCGCGGTGCCCGGCATGAAGCCCGGCACATCGACGAAGGTGACGATGGGGATGTTGAAGGCATCACAGAAGCGCACGAAGCGGCCGGCCTTGATCGAGCTCTTTATATCCAGGCAGCCGGCCATCACCATCGGCTGGTTGGCAACGATGCCAACCGTCTGGCCTTCCATGCGGGCGAAGCCGATGACGATGTTCTTGGCGTGGTCGGGCTGCACCTCGAAGAAATCAATGTCGTCGACCACCTTGAAGATCAATTCCTTGATGTCGTAGGCCTTGTTCGGATTGTCCGGCACCAGCGTGTCGAGCGAATGGTCGAGGCGGTCGGCCGGATCGTCGGTCGGCCGCGTCGGCGGCTTCTCCTTGTTCGACAGCGGCAGGTAGTTGAAGAAGCGACGCAGCATGGCCAGTGCCTCGACGTCATTTTCGAAAGCCAGGTCAGCGACGCCGGACTTGCTGGTATGGGTCACGGCGCCACCGAGTTCCTCGGCCGTGACTTCCTCGTGAGTCACGGTCTTCACCACCTCGGGACCGGTGACGAACATGTAGGAGGAGTCCTTGACCATGAAGATGAAGTCGGTCATCGCCGGGCTGTACACCGCGCCGCCGGCGCAGGGCCCCATGATCATCGAGATCTGCGGAATCACGCCGCTGGCCATGACATTGCGTTGAAACACGTCGGCATAACCGCCGAGCGCCGCGACGCCTTCCTGAATTCGCGCGCCGCCGGAGTCATTGAGACCGATCACCGGGCAGCCGACCTGGATCGCCTTGTCCATGATCTTGCAGATCTTCTCGGCATGGGCTTCCGACAGCGCACCGCCGAACACCGTGAAGTCCTGCGAGAAGACGAAGACCATGCGGCCGTTGATGGTGCCGTAGCCGATCACCACGCCGTCGCCGGGAATCTTTTCCTGGTCGGACATGCCGAAGTCGACGCAGCGGTGCTCCTTGAACATGTCCCACTCTTCGAAGGTGCCGTCGTCGAGCAGCAGTTCGATGCGCTCGCGCGCGGTCAGCTTGCCCTTGGCGTGCTGGGCGTCGATGCGCTTCTGGCCGCCGCCGAGCGCCGCCCGCCGGCGCTTTTCGTCCAGCTGGTGGATGATTTCATGCATGGTCGCTTCTCCCGAAAAACTGCGAATGTTTCATTCTTGTTGCCCGATTAGTTCAAGCAGGCGCCGCGCCGCCGCTGTCGGCGCGATGCTGCCCGCTTCCACTGCCGCTGCAGTGGCAGTCAATGTCTCGCGCACCGCCGGGTGGCGGCGGAAGCCCTCGCGCAGGCCACTATCCACCAGTTGCCACATCCAGGCCAGGGCCTGATGGCGGCGGCGCGCGGCAAACTCGCCGCTGGCGCCCAGCGTGTCGCGGAATTTTTCCAGTACCTTCCAGAACTCCTTGAGTCCGTCCTTGCGCACGGCGGAAAGCGTCAGCACCGGTGGCAACCAGTTGGGCGAGGCCGGATGCAGCATGGACAAGGCTGAACGCATCTGAGCCGCCGCGAGCTGTGCCGCCACCGGATCGATGTCGGCCTTGTTGAAAACAACCAGGTCCGCCAGTTCCATGATGCCCTTCTTGATCGCCTGCAGGTCGTCGCCGGCATTCGGCAACTGCAGCAGCACGAAGCAGTCGGTCATGCCGGCTACGGCGGTTTCGGACTGTCCGACGCCGACCGTCTCGACGATGATGACGTCATGGCCGGCCGCCTCGCACAACAGCAGCGCCTCGCGCGTGTGCTCGGCGACACCGCCGAGGCTGCCCGACGAGGGCGTCGGCCGGATGAAGGCTTCCTCGCGCTGCGAGAGCAATTCCATGCGCGTCTTGTCGCCGAGTATCGAGCCGCCATGCACGGTCGACGAGGGATCGACGGCAAGTACCGCGACGCGGTGGCCGCGCTCGATCAGGAACATGCCAAGCGCCTCGATGAAGGTCGACTTGCCGACTCCCGGCACACCCGAGATGCCGATGCGCAACGAGCGGCCGCTGTGCGGCAGCAGGACGCCGAGCAGGGTCTGGGCCCTCTGCCGATGGTCGGGTCGCGTCGATTCGACCAGGGTGATGGCCTTCGCCAGCGCGCGCCGGTTGGCAGCCAGCAAGCCTTCGACCAGCGTTGCGTCCCGTGGGTCCATCGCGGACTGGCCCATTTCGGGCATCGGCTGCATCGTCCGGATCAGGCGCTGGCCGGCAGGTGGGCGGCGCGGATGGCACGCAGCACTTCATGGGCGCACTGCGGGATCGGCGTGCCGGGACCGAAGATGCCGGCGGCGCCGTCCTTGTACAACTGATCGTAGTCCTGTGCCGGAATCACACCGCCGACGAAGACCACGATGTCGTTGGCGCCCTGGCTGCGCAATGCCTTGATCAGCGCCGGCACCAGCGTCTTGTGGCCCGCCGCAAGCGTGGAAACGCCGACGGCGTGGACGTCATTCTCGATGGCCTGGCGCGCCGCTTCCTCAGGTGTCTGGAACAGGGGGCCGACATCGACGTCGAAGCCGAGATCGGCGAAGGCCGTGGCCACCACCTTGGCGCCCCGGTCGTGACCATCCTGTCCCAGCTTGGCGATCATGATGCGCGGCCGGCGCCCTTCGGCAGCGGCGAAATTGTCGATCAGGTCGCGGATTTCCTTCATGGTGCCATCATTGCCGAAAGCTGCACTATAGACTCCGGACACGGTCTGGTTGGTGGCGCGGTGGCGACCGTAGACGGCCTCCAGCGCATCAGATATTTCGCCGACTGTAGCACGCAGGCGGCTGGCCTTGATCGCCAGGTCGAGCAGGTTGCCCTTGCCTGTTTTCGCGGCGTCGGTCAGCGCCGCCAGCGCCGCCGTCACCGCTGCGCTGTCGCGGGTTTCACGGATTTTCTTCAGGCGCTTAATCTGGCCGTCGCGCACGGCGTGGTTGTCGACGTCGAGTGTGTCGATCGCCGCTTCTTCCTTGAGCCTGTACTTGTTTACCCCGACGATGACGTCCTGGCCGGAGTCGATGCGCGCCTGCTTCTGCGCGGAGCAGGTCTCGATCTGCAGCTTGGCCCAGCCGCTTTGCACGGCCTGGGTCATGCCGCCCATCTTGTCCACGTCTTCGATGATCCTCCAGGCTTCGTCGGCGATGTCCTGGGTCAGCTTCTCCATCATGTAACTGCCGGCCCAGGGGTCGATGACGCTGGTGATGTGCGTCTCTTCCTGGATGATGAGCTGGGTGTTGCGGGCGATGCGCGAGGAGAATTCGGTCGGCAGCGCGATGGCCTCGTCGAGCGAATTGGTGTGCAGGCTTTGCGTGCCGCCGAACACCGCGGCCATGGCTTCGATGGTGGTACGCACGACATTGTTGTAGGGGTCCTGCTCGGTCAGCGACCAGCCCGAGGTCTGGCAGTGGGTGCGCAACATTAGCGACTTGGGGTTCTTCGGCTTGAACTCGTTCATGATGCGCCACCACAGGAGGCGCGCGGCGCGCATCTTGGCGATCTCGAGGTAGAAGTTCATGCCGATCGCCCAGAAGAACGACAGCCGGCCGGCGAAGGCGTCGACGTCCATGCCCGAGGCGAGCGCCGTTTTCACGTACTCGCGGCCGTCGGCAAGAGTGAAGGCGAGTTCCAGCGCCTGGGTCGCGCCGGCTTCCTGCATGTGATAGCCGGAGATCGATATCGAATTGAACTTCGGCATGTTCTGCGCGGTGTAGCCGATGATGTCGGCGATGATGCGCATCGAGGGCTCGGGCGGGTAGATGTAGGTGTTGCGGACCATGAACTCCTTGAGGATGTCGTTCTGGATCGTCCCCGAAAGCTGTTCCTGCATTACACCCTGCTCCTCGGCCGCCACCACGTATCCGGCGAGGATCGGCAGCACGGCGCCGTTCATGGTCATCGACACCGAGACCTTGTCCAGCGGAATGCCGTCGAACAGTATCTTCATGTCCTCGACGGAATCGATCGCCACGCCGGCCTTGCCGACGTCGCCCGTGACGCGCGGATGGTCTGAGTCGTAGCCGCGATGG
>CAIZKA010000400.1 GCA_903933395.1 uncultured beta proteobacterium
CCTGTACCCGTGCCAGCATTGCGCTCTACAACGACGAGGCCGACATCGAGGCGCTGCTGGCCGGCCTCGATCGCGCGCTGCGGGAACTGGCATGAACGATAGCGACTCGCTCTATCAGGACGCCATCAAGCAGTCCGCCCGTGACGCCCATGGCCACGGGCAACTGGATAATCCAACGGGCGAGGCGAAACTCGACAACCCCCTGTGCGGCGACAGGGTGCGCATGCAGGTCGCACTCGATGGCGGGCGCATCGCCGCCGTCGCCCACGAAACCAAAGGCTGCCTGCTGTGCCGGGCGGCGGCGTCGCTGCTCGGCGCGCGCGCGGCAGGGATGGATGCCGCCGCGGTCGAGGCCGTCAGCGGCCAACTCGACGCCATGCTCAAGGGGAACGCGGTTCCCGAAGCCTGGCCTGAGCTGGCGATGTTCGTCCCGGCCCGTGCCCATGCCAGCCGGCACCGCTGCATACTGCTGCCGTTTCGCGCCCTGCAGGCCGCCATGAGCAAAGTTGGCGCTGGGCGTAGCGGGGGTTTCGCAGAGCATCGCTCTGCGCCCGCGAAGCCGGCAGGCTGTGCAAAGCCTGCCGTGGAGACTACGGCGAATGCGGCCGAAACAGACAGAGGAATACAAAGTGCCCGCTGAAACCGAACGCGAACTCGTGCATACCCGGCAGATCACCTGCCGCGCCTTCCGCCTGAAGAACGGCTGGCTGGAAATCGAAGCTGCCCTGATCGACGAAAAGGGCCAGCAGGTGGCCTTCCGCTCGCGACCGCCGGTGCAGCCGGGCGGCCACATGCACAGCATGTCGGTGCTGCTGACGGTCGACGCGGATTTCACGATCCGCGACGTCAGGGCGTTCACGCTGACCGCGCCGTGGACCATGTGCGGCGGCACCGACGACGCCTACCGCAGGCTGATCGGCCTGCGCATCGGTCCCGGATTTTTGCAGCAGATGAAGAAGCTGGTCGGCGGCGTCGAGGGCTGCACCCACCTTACGGAACTCGTCGCGCAGGCCGCCAACACCTACATGCAGGCTTCATGGCCCGACCGCATCGCGCGGCAGATGGCCGTGGCCGCCGATCCGCGGCAATGGCCCGACCAGAGTGCGATCGGCTTCATCAATCACTGCCACGCCTGGCGCCAGGAGGGCGAAACGCTGGCCCGGGAATATCCCGAGCTGGTGCAGGGCGGGAAAGCGGTGCCGGGCAAGGATTAATGATCTTCGGGAGCGCCCTGCCACAGCATCTCGTAGCCTAGCTCCCTGGTCTCCGAGCACATTGTGGCCAGTACCTCGAACTTGGCGGAAAAGATCTTGTCGGCGTGCGATTTTTCGTGCTCCTCGAACGAGCGCCAGTAGGTAACGATGGCGTAATGCTCGTCGGCTGCCGCGGCATCCCCGATCGACCCCTCGTCGGAGACGAACCCGGAAAACTTGAACACCTGGCCCGCGATGAAGCCGCCCTTGTCGCCACCGTAGGTTTCCTTGACGATGTTGCACATCTCGCCGACGGCGAGTTCGACCTGGTCGAAGGTGACGCCGGGCTTGAGCTTCGCAGTGTTGAACAGCATTTTTGTGCCGAATGGAATCGTGATCGGGTCGAACATGGCGGTGCTTTCCTCCTTGGCGGTTGTTTGCGGGCGATGATCCGGGCAACGGAATGCGGATGCCGTCGCAACATTTCTACTCCAGGTGACTCCGGACTTCAACATGGTGCATGGCAGGGTCTTTGCGCAAGCTCCGGCCGGCCGGAGGTATAGTCACTGTCTTGAAGTGCGCCGCAGTACCGATCATGGAGGAACAGTACCGATGAACCCGCTATCCCGCACGATTGCTGCAATCCTTGTCACGCTGATGCTTGCCGCCTGTGCCGCAATCGCACCGCCGCCGCCGCCGCGCGAATTCAGGCTTTCCCAGACGCAATTGCAGGATCTGGTGGGCAAGCCCTTCGAGACCGTCCAGACCTACCTCGGCTTGCTCGACATCAAGCTGGCCGCGCCGCGCGTGACCCTGCAGCCGGAAACAAATCGCGTGCTGACGGTGATGGACGTTTCGGTCGATGCGCCCCTGATCGGCAAGCCGTGGAAGGGTGGTGCCAGCATTTCCGGCCGCCTGCGCTTCGACCAGTCCGCCGGCGCCATCCTTCTCGAAGATCCGCGGGCAGAGAGTTTCAGGGTCGAAGGCGTGCCCGCCGCGTATTCCGACCGGGTCAACAAGATCGGCGGCTGGCTCACCGAGCAGGTGCTGCAGGGATTTACCGTCTACACCCTGAAACCCGAAGATCTGCGCTTCGACAACGTGAACTACGCGCCGACGGACTTCAAGGTAAAGCCCGGCGAATTGTCGATCACGCTGGTGCCGAAAGCAGGGCCTTAGGGGGCGAAGCTTCGACCGGCGGTTTCCAGGGCCGGGGCAGCCGGTGCCCCAAATGTCTACTTCCGTTGCGTTTGACGCGGTGCAGCTAATGCACTGCGTCATGACTTATTGCCGGATGAGTCATATAAGGAGGGTATGCCAGCAGGCGATGGCGAAATCCGGAGGAGCGAAAAATGACCTGGACTACTTTGCACCACAAGGCGCAGCAGCTGGGATTCGAACTCGCCTGTCATGCGTCCGCCGCCGAATCGTCGTCGGCAACGCAGCGCGATCCGTCATGGATATGCGTCGGCAGCTACGGCCAGATGGCCGGGTTGTGGGCGCAACCCTTGACCGAGCAGGCACGCTCGCTGGCGCCGGAGCGCGTCGCGGCGATTATTTCCGGTTGCTGCCGGC
>CAIZKA010000401.1 GCA_903933395.1 uncultured beta proteobacterium
CGCGGCCGCCGGAGCGGATGGTGAAATCCCTGCCGGACGGCCCTGCCGCGAGATGGCGTCAAGACTCTCCGGCGACATGGCGACGATCTCCACGCCATTGCCCACGGCTTTGTTGGAAATGACTACGGCATCAGGGCCGAATTCTTCCTTTGCCCGCCGCAGGCAGTCGCGCGCAGTAGCGCCGACGAAGCGTTTTACGGTCATTTACTTGCTCCGATGATGGACGTCACCTTGATTATTTTCGAGTCAGGCACTTCGCCATTGGCAATCACCTTGAGTTGCGGCACCGCGCGGCGCAGGAATCTCGACAAAAGCCAGCGTAGCGGCCCCGGAACCAGCAGCACCGGCGGCAGGCCTAGGTCTTCCTGGTGCCGCGCGGCTGCGGCAGTCTCACGCAGCAAGGTATCCGCCAGGCCCGGCTCGATGCCGCCGGCATCGCCTCCGCCCTGCAACGCCTGACCGACGATCCGTTCCAGTCCGGGGTCCAGCGCCATGATCTGCATTTCATTGCCCGTCGGGTAGAGCTGCTGCACGATGGCGCGGCCAAGCGCAATACGCACCTGCGAGGTCAGTTCCAGCGGGTCTTGCGTGCGCGGCGCGTGTTCCGCCAGGGTCTCGATGATGGTGCGCATGTCACGAATATTCACACCCTCGTCAAGCAGGTTCTGCAGCACCCGCTGCAAGACTCCCAGCGGCAACTGTTTCGGCACCATGTCCTCGACCATCTTGGGCGACTCGACGGCGAGATGATCCAGCAGCGCCTGGGTTTCCTGACGGCCCAGAAGCGCAGTCGCGTGGGAAAGAATGACGTGATTCAGGTGGGTGGCGATCACGGTGCTGGCATCGACCACCGTATAACCGAAAATATTGGCCTGCTCGCGCAAAGTCGCATCGATCCATACGGCGGGAAGACCAAAGGCGGGATCCTGCGTCGGCGTTCCCGCAACCTGCCCGGAAACGCGCCCCGGATTGATCGCCAGATACTGGCCTGGAAAGGCCTCGCCGTCACCGATCAGCACTCCCTTCAGCGTCAGTCGATAGGCATTCGGTCGCAGTTCCAGGTTGTCTCTGATATGCACCGGTGCCGGCAGGAAACCGATCTCATGGGCGAATTTCTTGCGCAATCCACGAATCCGCTTCAGCAGTTCGCCATCCTGGCCCCGATCCACCAGTGGAATCAGACGGTAACCGACCTCAAGGCCCAGCACATCGACGGGCGTCACGTCGGACCAGCTGGCTTCCGCGTTCTCGGTCGGCTGGGCCGCCGCCTGTTGCGCTGCGGCCGTGACCGCCGCGGCCGCCGCGGCCGCCTCGATTTCGGCCGCCGGCGGACGACGCAACCCCCGCCATGCAAGGAAACCAAGCACCGATGCCAGCATCAGGAACACGAAATTCGGCATGCCCGGAATCAAGCCCAGCGTGCCGAGGATAACGGCGGTCAACGCCAGCACCATCGGGTTGCCAAACAATTGCGTCACCAGTTGCTGGCCGATGTCCTGTTCGGTGGCTACCCGCGTCACCACCAGACCGGCCGCCGTGGAAATGATCAGCGCCGGAATCTGCGCCACCAGACCGTCGCCGATGGTCAGCAGGGTATAGGCCTTGGCCGCGTCCCCGGCGCTCATGTCATGCTGAAGCACGCCGACGATCAGACCGCCGATGATATTGATGAACAAAATCAAAATGCCGGCGACGGCATCGCCGCGCACGAACTTGGAGGCGCCATCCATCGAGCCGTAAAAGTCCGCCTCCAGCGCCACGGTAGCGCGGCGTTTGCGCGCCTCGTCCTCGCCGATCAGGCCTGCATTCAGATCCGCGTCAATGGCCATCTGCTTGCCCGGCATGGCATCCAGCGTGAAGCGCGCCGATACTTCGGCGATGCGCCCGGCGCCCTTGGTGATCACGATGAAATTGATCAGCGTCAGGATGATGAACACCACGATGCCGACCGCGTAGTTGCCGCCCACCAGAAAGTGACCAAAGGCTTCGATCACCTTGCCGGCAGCGTCCGGACCGGTGTGCCCGTGGAGCAGCACGACTCGCGTCGAAGCCACGTTAAGCGACAGTCGCAGCAGCGTGGTGACCAGCAAAACCGTCGGGAAAATCGCGAAGTCGAGCGGCTTCATGGTGTACATCGCCACCAGCAGGACCATGATCGAGATGGCAATGTTGAAGGTAAAGAACACGTCGAGCACAAACGTCGGCAATGGCAGCACCATCATCGACAAGATAAGGATGATGAGCAGCGGCGCCAGCATCTGACGAATATTCAGCCGGCCGAGAAAGGCCTGCAGTGTCAGGCTGTCATTCATTCGGGCGACCCCGGATCAAACCCTGCGGGGACATCAATCAGCGCCGGCACAGTCGGCCGCAGCATGGCGCCGGCATTGGCCGCAAACTCGTTCATCTGATACACCCAGGCCATGACCTCGGCCACCGCGGCGTACAGTCCGGCGGGAATCTGGTCGCCAATCTCGGCATGCCGATACAGCGCTCGCGCCAGCGGCGGAGTCTCGAGCAGCGGTATCTGATTCTCGCTGGCGATTTCACGGATACGCGCGGCGATCAGATTCATCCCCTTGGCCACCACCACCGGGGCGCTCATTGCGGCGCGGTCATACTTCAAGGCCACGGCAAAGTGTGTCGGGTTGGTCACCACCACATCCGCCTTGGGCACTTGCGACATCATGCGACTGCGCGCCATCTCGCGCTGCTGACTGCGGATGCGCGCCTTGAGCTGGGGATCGCCTTCACTTTCCCGTGCCTCCTTCTTCAACTCCTCGCGCGTCATCTTCAACCGGTCGTGGTATTGCCAGAGCTGAAACGGCACATCGATCGCCGCAATAACCGCCAGGCCGCCAATCAGCGCAACGAAGCTGAAAAAAAGCAGTTGCGAAAATGAAGCCAGCGCGGTCTCGATGGGCTGTGCCAGCAGGGCAAACATGCGATCCTGTTCGTTGCGGACGGCCCAGTAGAGAACCCCGCTGATCAGCAACGCCTTGAGAATCGCCTTTACCAGCTCGGCAATGCTCTGCCAGGAAAACATGCGGCCGAAACCCTTGATCGGATCCATGCGCGTGAGATCAAGCTGAAACGCCTTGGGTGAGAATACCCAGCCGCCCATGACGAAGGGCGTCGCGACGATGGCCACGATGATGGCCAGAAAAATCGGCCCGACGATGCCAAAACCATCGACAGTACGCGCCAGGGCGGTTCCGCTCATGACCGTGGTATCGAATGCCGCGTTGCGGCTGAAGCTCAACCCGTGCCGCAAAAGACTGGCGGCGCCATGGGCCATCCAGCTGCCAAGCACCCAGAAGGTGCCGGCTCCGGCGGCCAGAACCATGAAAGCCATCAGCTCGCGCGAATGCGGAACATTGCCATCTTCGCGCGCCTGCTCGAGACGGCGCTCCGATGCCGGTTCGGTTCGCTCGAGGTCGCTCTCTTCAGCCACGGATACACTTTCTCATACCGGCAATTATTGCTGCCGGGGCGATTCGCGAGCACCCGAACAAACGTTAAAACATCGGCTTAATCCTGAGCCGGGAAAGCCGGAATCATCCGGGTTCCTGATTAGCCGCAATGTTCAGCCATACAGAACCCCTGCCCCTTCAAGGGGAGGGCCGGGGTGGGGATTGGAAATTGCGGTCGTCTTTGCCGCTTTGCGCCGAACGAACCGGGACGTTTTGCCTGAATTCCGGCCCGGTCAGAGACTGTGAAGAAATCGTAGCGAGCGGGCCGCAGCGGGGTGCGGCCGGAGCGCAGCTACCGGAACATATGTTGTTATATGTGAGGATAGCGAGCACCGCCCAAGCCCCGATCCGGCACGCACAGTAGATTTATTCACAGCCTCTCAGCCCATCCCCGATTCGCGTGCCTTGCGCTCGCGTTCGATCTTCATGATGTAACGCTGAATCAGCCGTGCCATCGGGCCCGACAGA
>CAIZKA010000402.1 GCA_903933395.1 uncultured beta proteobacterium
AACCATGCTCATCTTGAAGCCGTAGTAGGGCAGCACCGTGGTGAATTGGGCCTTGCAGATCGCGCAGATGGTGGCCATGAAATTGACGCCGTTGTCCTGCACGATCCGGTTCAGGGCTTCCATGCGCGGCAGGGCGCCCTTGACGCGCAGGTCGAGCAGTTCGTCGGTCAAGAGGCCGCCGCCTCCGCCGCAGCAGAAGGTCTTTTCGCGCGTGGTGGCTTCCGACATGTCGACGTAATGGTTGGCCACGGCGCGGATGATGTTGCGGGGGATGTCGAACTGGCCGCCGGCGTAATCGCCCATGCGCGAGCCGCGCGCGACGTTGCAGGAATCGTGGAAGGTGACGATGCGGTGATCGTTGGCTTCCTTGTTGAACTTGAGGCGCCCGGCCTGGATCAGGTCCCAGGTCACTTCGCAGATGTGCGAGGGCTGCTTGTAGTTCGGGTCGAGCTGCTTCTGCAGCTGGATCGCAAACGGGTCGTCGGCACCGGCGCCGATGCCGGTCAGGGTGTTCCAGAAGGCGTAGGCGACGCGCCAGGCGTGTCCGCATTCGCCGACCACGATGCGCTTCACGCCGAGTTCCAGCGCGGCTTCGCGCACGCGCATGGCGATCTTCTGCATCTGTTCGTAGTTGCCGATGAACATGCCGAAGTTGCCGGCTTCCGAGGCCTTCGAGGACAGCGTCCAGGAGATACCGGCGGCGTGGAATACCTTGCCGTAGCCGATCAGGCTGTCGACGTGCGGTTCGGCGAAGAAGTCAGCCGAGGGCGTGACCAGCAGCACTTCGGCACCGTGCACGTTGAGCGGATACTTGACTGCGGCGCCGGTGTCTTCGAGCACGTCCTCTTCGAGGCCTTCCAGCGTGTTTTCCAGGGCCGGGCCGGGCAGCCCGAGGTTGTTGCCGATCTTATGCACCTTGCCGATGATCTCGTTCACGTACTTGTGACCGACGCCGACGCTGTGCATGATTTCCTTGGCCGCCATCGTCACTTCGGCGGTGTCGATGCCGTAGGGGCAGAACACGGAACAGCGCCGGCACTCGGAGCACTGGTTGTAGTAGCGGAACCAGTCGTCGAGCACGTCCTTGGTCATGTCGCGCGCGCCGACCAGCTTGGGGAACAGTTTGCCGGGCAGGGTGTAATAGCGCCGATACACCGAGCGCATCAGGTCTTGCCTCGCCACCGGCATGTTCTTCGGATTGCCGGTACCGATGAAATAGTGGCACTTGTCGGTGCAGGCGCCGCAATGTACGCAGGCGTCCATGTACACGCGCAGCGAGCGATACTTGCCGAGCAATTCGCCCATCTTGGCGACGGCCTTCTGCTCCCAGCCATCGACCAGCGTGCCGGGGAAGCCCATGGCCTCGTTGTGCGCGGCAGTGGCGGCATAGGGATCGGGATCGATCATCGCATCCGCGCGCAAGGCGGGGATGGTCGGATACTCGCGGAAAGCCGGAGCGACGACCTTTACTTTCTCGGCCGGTTTGGCGGCTGCCGGTTTTGTAACAGTCGGCGCTGGTGGGACGGCGACGGGAGTGGTTTCGTCGGCCATGATCAGTTCTTCACTTCGAACTTGGCGGCCCAGGGCGCCAGGTGGCGGGTTTCGCGCGGGTTATCGACCTGGTTGCGGGTCGGCGAGAAGAACAGGCCGGGGGCGTGCAAGAGCTTGCTTACCGGAAACACGATCATCAGCAGCGCGACCATGCCCAGGTGGAGGTAGAGGCCAGGGTCCGCCGGCAGCGGATTGATCTCGAAGACCATCAGGCCGAGGAAGAAGGTCTTCACGGCGACGACGTCGGTGTGCATGAGGAACTTCATCGCCAGACCGGTGACGGCGATGCCGAGCAGCAGGGCCAGCATCAGGTGGTCGGAGGGTGTCGAGATGTAGCGTATGCGCTCGACCAGGAAGCGCCGCGCCCAGAGCCCGGCGAGGCCGGCCGCCATGGCGAAGCCGGCATACATGCCGAAGGGCTGGATGAAGGCGATGATGAAATTCACCGGTTCGGTGAAGTAGCGCAGATGGCGCAGCAGCACCAGCGCCAGGCCGACATGGAACAGCCAGCCCAGGGCCCAGATCCAGAGGTTGGACTTGAACAGACTTTCGAAAAACACCACTTCGCGAAACATGCGGAAAGCAACTCCGCCCGTCGTGGTCGGCGCCGGCGTGGTGGGAATCTTCAGCGGTGCCGGCGTGTGTGCGTACTCGTACACCTTGTACGCGACACCACCCACCAGAATTAGCGTGGCGGCGTAGAACAGGATGGCGAAGACGATACTCATGGACGTTGGCTACCGGGCAGTCAGCTTGATAAGACAAAACGCACCGTCATTCCCGCGAATGCGGGAATCCAGAGGTGTATTGCTGGATTCCGGGTCAAGCCCGGAATGACGAGTCTGAGTCTTTTGCATAACTCTGCTTGACCATGATTGCCTGCTGATGAGGCGCAAGAACGGAGATTCCGAACCGCAATGGAATCAGACGCAACCAGTCGGCTTCGGCAGGCCGGCGATCTTGCACGCCTGCTTGGCGGGACCGTAGGGGAACAGGTCGTAGAGGTACTGGCTGGTACCCTTTTCCGCGCCGAGCTTCTTGCCGATGGCCTTGGTCAGCACGCGCACGGCGGGGGCGATCTGGAACTCGTTGTAGTAGTCGCGCAGGAAGTTGATGACTTCCCAGTGCGATTCGGTCATCTCGACGCTTTCGGTTTGCGCGAGGTAGGTGCCGACATCCTCGTTCCATTCGGCGAGGTTGACCAGATAGCCTTCTTCGTCGGTTTCGTAGGACTTGCCATTGACTTCGATGCTGGACATGAGTGTCTCCTTGGTGAAGGGTGATGTACGGGGTATGAGTTGTCGCTTAAAGCCAGGACTGGCAGTTCTTGTGCTCGGTGACGAGGTCGACGAAGCCGCCGTAATCGACGGTGGCAACACCTTCCATGACGCGGTCGCCCATGCCGCGGGCGTCGAGATCAGGGCCGAGCGCATAGACCTTGAAGCGCGACAGAGCCTCCCGCAGCTTGCCTTCAGCCTCGTTGCCGCGGGTGGCGGCATAGACGGCATCCTCGATCAGCAGGATGGCGCCGCCGTTGGCCACGCGCAGGCAGGACTCCAGCGTGTTGCGTTCGAGGGACGATTTATTGACGATATGCAGCATTCAGTTTTCTCCCTTAGAAGCTGAGGACGACGTCCATCCCGTCCATGAGCTTGCCCAGTTCGGCGCGCGGCATGACGGTGACGTCGACCAGCAGGTCGTCTTCGGTCAGGCCGCGGG
>CAIZKA010000403.1 GCA_903933395.1 uncultured beta proteobacterium
GAGGCGTTGGCGAAGATGCCGTCGAAATGCGCCTCGGGCAAGTCGAGGGCGAGGAAATCCTGCTGCCAGACGTCGCAGCCGCTATGGGTTCGCGCCATCTCCGCCAGCGCCAGGGCGCCCTCAAGGCCGATGGCGCTATGTCCGCGCTGCACAAGAGTCTTTAGATCGCGTCCGGGGCCGCAGCCGAAGTCGAGAATCGTGCAGGGTGGCGGGGCCTGGATATGGCGCAGCAGGGCGTCGATGTTCTGTTCGACGTCGTGATTGCGCGTGCCTTCCCAGAAAGCTTCGGCCCGCGCATGGTAGTGCCCGAGCGTACGCTCGACGAGTTGCCGCAGGGCTTCCGGTTCAAGCTTCATGGGCAGGCAGGTTCGCGTCTTGAAGCCAGCCTGTCAAGTCGCCGTGTCGCCCGCGCCGACTATCGGGAAAGGAATCGCGCAAACGCCACGGCATGCCGTGGCGTTTTGCAGAGCAGGCTGACCGTCAGGTCTTCAGTACCACCAGCACCTCGTCCAGCATCTTCTTCGCATCGCCGAACAGCATGCGATTGTTTTCCTTGTAGAAGAGCGGATTGTCGACCCCGGCATAGCCCGAGGCCATGGAACGCTTCATGACAATCGAGGTCTTGGCCTTCCAGACTTCCAGCACCGGCATGCCGGCGATGGGACTGGCCGGATCGTCCTGCGCCGCCGGGTTCACGATGTCGTTGGCGCCGATCACGATTGCCACATCGGTGGTCGGGAAGTCGTCGTTGAGCTCGTCCATCTCGAACACGATGTCATAGGGTACCTTGGCTTCGGCCAGCAGGACGTTCATGTGTCCGGGCATGCGGCCCGCCACCGGGTGAATGCCGAAACGCACATTGACGCCCTTCTCGCGCAAATGCCTGGTGATCTCATACACCGTGTGCTGGGCCTGCGCCACGGCCATGCCGTATCCCGGCACGATGATGACATTCTTGGCCTCGCTCAGCAGTTCCGCGGTCTCGGCGCTCAGGATAGGCGCCACTTCACCGGCCGGCTGCGCACCCGCCACCGGCGTCGCCCCGCTGGTGGTGCCGAAACCGCCGGCAATCACACTGATAAAATGGCGGTTCATGGCCTGACACATGATGTAGGAAAGGATGGCGCCGCTTGATCCGACCAGCGCGCCGGTAACAATCAGGAGGTCGTTCGACAGCATGAAGCCGGTGGCCGCCGCGGCCCAGCCGGAATAGCTGTTCAGCATCGAGACCACCACCGGCATGTCGGCGCCGCCGATTGCCATCACCATGTGGATGCCGAACAGCAGGGCGACCACGGTCATCACGATCAGCGGCGTCATGCCCTCCGCCACCGAAGCCGCGTGCAGGAACTCGCGGCCGAAGTAGATGACCACCAGGAGGCCGGCAAGGTTGAGCCAGTGCCGGGCGGGCAGCAGCATCGGGTTGCCGCCGATCTTGCCTGACAGCTTGCCGAACGCAATGATCGAACCCGAGAAGGTAATGGCGCCGATGAAGATGCCGATGTAGATCTCGATTTCGTGGATGTGCTTTTCGGCCTCGGTGAGGCCTGCCGCTGCAGCCGGATCGATGTAATTGGCGAAACCTACAAGGCACGCGGCAAGGCCAACCAGACTGTGCATCAGCGCGACCAGTTCCGGCATCTGGGTCATTTGCACGGTGCGCGCCGCATACAGACCGATACTGCCGCCGACCACCATGGCGCCGATGATCCACGGCAGGCCGGCCATGGTCACGCGCGGCCCGAACACCGTCGCCAGAACGGCGATGGTCATGCCGATCATGCCGTAGAGATTACCGCGGCGAGAGCTCACGGGGCTGGAAAGGCCGCCGAGACTGAGAATGAAAAGAATCGTTGCTCCGATGTAGGAGACGGTTGCCAGATTTGCAGACATGTCGTGTCTCCGGGGCTATTTGCGGAACATGGCCAGCATGCGCTGGGTGACGGCGAATCCGCCGAACATATTGACCGCGGTGAGCGCTATGCCCGCCACCGCCAGCCAGCGTATCCAGCCTTCCGGGCCGACCTGCACCAGCGCGCCGATGGCGATGATGCTGCTGATCGCATTGGTCACGCTCATCAAGGGCGTATGCAGGGCTGGCGTGACGTTCCACACCACCATGTAGCCGACGAAGCAGGCCAGCACGAACACCGTGAAGTGC
>CAIZKA010000404.1 GCA_903933395.1 uncultured beta proteobacterium
GAAGCCGGCATGAAGGTGCGCACCCAGACGCCGCAACTGGCCAAGCTGCGGCGCGGCGTCATGGAGCTCTACATCTCCGACCACCCGCTGGACTGCCTGACCTGTTCGGCCAACGGCAACTGCGAGCTGCAGACCATGGCCGGCGTGGTCGGCCTGCGCGACGTGCGCTACGGCTCGGGCGACGCCAACCCCGGCGAAAACCACTACACCGACGTCGTCAAGGACGAATCCAACCCCTACTTCAGCTACGACCCGGGCAAGTGCATTGTCTGCAACCTCTGCGTGCGCGCCTGCGAGGAACAACAGGGGACCTTCGCCCTGACCATCGCCGGCCGCGGCTTCGGCTCGCGCGTCACGGCGGGGCAGGCCCAGCCCTTCCTCGAATCCGACTGCGTCTCCTGCGGTGCCTGCGTCCAGGCCTGCCCGACGGCGACGCTGATGGAAAAGACCCTCATCGAAAAAGGCCAGGCCGACCGCAGCGTGACCACCACCTGCGCCTATTGCGGCGTCGGCTGCGGCCTGCGCGCCGAAATGAAGGGCGCCGAGGTGGTGCGCATGCTGCCGTGGAAGGACGGCCGCGCCAACGAAGGCCACGCCTGCGTCAAAGGCCGCTTCGCCTGGGGCTACGCGACCCATCCCGACCGCATCACCAAGCCCATGATCCGGGCCAAGATCACCGATCCCTGGCGCGAAGTATCGTGGCAGGAGGCCCTGACCCACACCGCAAAAGAATTCCGCCGCATCCAGAAGAAGCATGGCCCCAATTCGATCGGCGGCATCGTCTCCAGCCGCTGCACCAACGAAGAGGATTACCTGGTGCAGAAACTGGTGCGCGCCGCCTTCGGCAACAACAACGTCGACACCTGCGCCCGCGTCTGCCACTCGCCGACCGGTTACGGCCTGAAGCAGACCCTGGGCGAGTCCGCCGGCACGCAAACCTTCAAGTCGGTCGAACAGGCCGACGTCATCGTCGTCATCGGCGCCAACCCGAGCGACGCCCACCCGGTCTTCTCCTCGCGCCTCAAGCGCCGCGTGCGCGAGGGCGCCAGGCTCATCGTCATCGATCCGCGCGAGATCGACCTGGTCAGTTCGCCCCACATCAAGGCGCAGCAGCACCTGCAGCTCCGGCCCGGCACCAATGTCGCCGTGCTCTCGGCACTGGCGCACGTGATCGTGACCGAGGGACTGGTCAATGAGGCCTTCGTCGCCGAGCGCTGCGAAGCCAAAGCCTTCAAGGACTGGCGCGAGTTCGTCGCCCGCCCGGAGAATTCACCCGAGGCGATGGAAGCGGCCAGCGGCGTACCGGCGGCAAAGGTGCGCGCGGCGGCGCGACTGTATGCCACGGGCGGCAACGGGGCGATCTACTACGGCCTCGGCGTCACCGAACACTCCCAGGGCTCGACCACCGTGATCGCCATCGCCAACCTCGCCATGGCCACCGGCAACGTCGGCCGCGAAGGCGTCGGCGTCAATCCGCTGCGCGGGCAGAACAACGTCCAGGGTTCCTGCGACATGGGCAGTTTCCCGCACGAACTGCCCGGCTATCGCCACGTTTCCGACACCATCACGCGCCAGATGTTCGAGAGCGCATGGGGCGTCGAACTCCAGTCCGAACCCGGCCTGCGCATTCCCAACATGTTCGATGCCGC
>CAIZKA010000405.1 GCA_903933395.1 uncultured beta proteobacterium
ATAGATTATCGCAGTGCGGGGCTCTTGTCCCGCCAGGATATGTATTTAGCCGGCCTTGCGCCGGACGCAGTCGAGATAGGCCTCGCCATCCGGCGGCAGGCCGCTCTTCTGCGAGCGCCAGATCATTTCGCCGAGGCATTCGAGCACCGCGTGCAGTGCGTCGTGACGATCGCCGCGCCTGCTCTGCAGAATTGTGAAGGCGGCGCGGATGCCCGAGGGCTGGTCGATCGAAAGTTGTTCCTCGATGGCGAGGTGCAGCGACAGGTGAAGGAAGGGATTCGTCTCGCCCTGTTCCGGCGTCCATTCGCGCGTCAGGGCGTCCTCGGCTTCGAGCAGGGCGTGGTATTCGGGGTGCAGATCGATCAGGTCGGCCGCCAGGGTGTCCATCGGCGTGCCCGGCAGCCGGTTGCGGCGCTTGGCCCAGGCATTGATCAGAAACTGGCGCGCCTGATCACGACTGGGGTTAAACATTCTTCTCTTTCCAGGCGCAGAGATCGTAGACGCTGCAATGCACGCAATCCGGCGAGCGTGCCTTGCAGGTGTAGCGGCCGTGCAGAATCAGCCAGTGGTGGGCATGCAGGCGGAATTCGTCGGGCACCACCTTGAGCAGCTTCTGTTCAACGTCGACGACGGTTTTCCCCGCCGCCAGCCCGGTGCGGTTGCCGACGCGAAAGATGTGGGTATCCACGGCGATGGTGGGTTCGCGGAATGCGATGTTGAGCACCACATTCGCCGTCTTGCGGCCGACGCCGGGCAGGGCTTCGAGCGCGGCGCGATCATGCGGCACTTCGCCGCCGTGGCGTTCCAGCAGCAGGCGGGACAGCGCAACGACGTTTTTGGCCTTGGTCGGATAGAGGCCGATGGTATTGATGTATTCCGCGAGGCCTTCCTCGCCCTGCGCGGCGATCGCGTGCGGTGTGGGGTGGTCGCGGAACAGGGCGCGCGTGGCGCGATTCACGCCCTTGTCGGTGGCTTGCGCGGAAAGCACCACGGCCACCAGCAACTGGTAGGGCGTCGCGTATTCGAGCTCGCTTTTCGGTTCCGGGTTCGCCGCCGCGAGGCGTGAGAAGAACTCGTGAACCTTCTTCGGAGTCATGCGGGTGCCGAATTTGCGTGATCGGTCGCTTGATCGCCCTGATGGTGAATGCGCTGTTCGCGTATGCGCTCGTTGGCACGCGCATCCATCCAGTTGCGGCCGGCAATCAGCAGGCCCAGAACAAAGAAGGCACCGGGCGGCAGCATGGCGATCAGGAAGCCAGGATATTCCACCGGCAATATCTGGAAGCCGGAAAGTGTTGGGAAAATCATCTCGATGCCGGAAAACAGCGTGCCTTGACCGATCAGTTCGCGCACCGCACCCAGCAGCGCGATGACCCAGACGAAGCCGATGCCCATCATCAGGCCGTCGAGCGTCGCCGCGCGCAGGCCGTTCTTTGCGGCAAAGGCCTCGACGCGGGCCAGCACGATGCAGTTGGTGACGATCAGCGGAATGAAGATGCCGAGCACCAGGTAGAGATCGTGCAGGAAGGCATTGAAGGCCAGGTCGACTACCGTCACCAGCGCTGCGATGATCAGGATGAAGACCGGGATACGGATTTCGTAGGGGATCAAGGCGCGCAGCGCGGAAATCGCGAAGTTGGACAGCATCATGACCACGATGGTGGCGAGGCCGAGACTTACCGCATTGACCAGACTGGTGCTGGTTGCCAGCAAGGGGCACAGGCCCAGCACCTGGGCAAGGATGGTGTTCTGCTTCCACAGGCCGTTCCAGGCGATGTCCTTATAGGCGCTCATGGCTTGTTCTCCTCAAAGCGGCCGTTCGCCGGCAGGGCGAACAGCGCATCGCGATGTTTCACTGCCCACGCCAGCGCACGGCTGCTGGCGTTGGTGACGGCACGGGCCGAAATCGTTGCACCGCTCATCTGGTCGAAGCGGCCGCCGTCCTTCTTCACGCGCCATTTTTTTGGCGGCACGCTGTCGAAGCCGAGGTTGCTGAACTGCGTGATCCACGGTCGCGTCTTGTTCTTGTCCTTCTTCGGGTCGATATAGTCGCCCAGCCCCGGCGTTTCCTTGTGGGCGATAACGCGCACGGCGATCAGTTTGCCGTCCGTGGCAACCGCGACGATCAGACCGATGCGGCCGGAATAGCCGTCCGGCGCGGCGGCTTCGAATACCAGCGCAGCCGGGGCGCCTTGCTTGCGCGCGCGCCAGATCCGGGTTTCATCGTCGAGTCCGAGGCTTCTTTGCGGCGGCAGAGTGATCGCGTCGGCCATCAGGTCGTTGTCGTATTCGCCGGGCGGCAGTACTTCGCCGATCAGGCGCAGCTTCTCGGCCAGCAAGCTGGCCGCGACCAGCGGTTCGGTTGCCTTGTAAGTGCCGGCCATCAGGGCGGTGAACACCAGCGTGAAGGCCAGCATGATGGCCGCGGTGCGCAGCGAAATGCGCAGCACGCTGGATTCGCGGGGGGTGACTTCGACGGGCTCGCTCATGGCGAGTCTCCTCGTTTGTCCTTGTGTCCGAACACCGGCGGCTGCGTGTACATGTCGATCAGCGGCGCCGCGATATTCATCAGCAGCACGGCGAAGGCGATGCCATCCGGGTAGGCGCCGAAAGTGCGGATGATCCAGGTCAGCACCGCGGCGCCGGCGGCGAAGATCAGCTTGCCGCGCGGCGTGGTGGCTCCGGAAACGGGGTCGGTGACGATGAAAAAGGCTGCGAGCATGGCGCCGCCGGTAAATAGCTGGAAGCCGGGTCCGGCAAAGCGCTCGGGTTCGTAGAGGGCGAAAGCACCCGATACGGCGAACAGCGTCGCCAGGAAGGCGACAGGCATGTGCCAGGTGATGATGCGCTGCTGGAGCAGATACAAGCCGCCGAGGAAATAGCCGGCTGCGATCCATTCCCAGCCGCGACCGCCGATGTTGCCGAAGGTGGCCTTGCCGCCCAGGATGCCGCCTATCATCGCTCGCTGCTCGGGGTCGCGCAGCACCGTGCGCAGCGCATCGAGCGGCGTGGCCATGGTCACCGCATCGAGAACCTGGCGGCTGCCGAAAATCGCTTCCCATTGCACGGCAAAGTCGGTGGCGCCTACTCTCGGCCATTGCGACATGAGCAGCGGATAGGCGACGATCATCAGGGCAAAGGCGA
Source organism: uncultured beta proteobacterium (assembly GCA_903933395.1). Classification (GTDB taxonomy): domain Bacteria; phylum Pseudomonadota; class Gammaproteobacteria; order Burkholderiales; family Rhodocyclaceae; genus Sulfuritalea. Next base: position 3,145 of record CAIZKA010000405.1, read on the forward strand.
CCATGGCCGGATTGAACGGGTTCTGGCCGAGCCCACCATAGAGATGCTTGGCGACGACGATCGCGAGCAGGGTGCCGAGCACGGTCAGCCACCAGGGTGCGATCGATGGGAAGGTCAATGCGATCAACCAGGCCGTGACCAGCGCCGAACCGTCGCCGAGGAACATCATCAGCGGCTTGCCGCGCAGCTTCAGCATTACGGCCTCGGCGGCCAGGGCTGTCACGGAGGCCAGTACGATCTGCACCAGTATCCCGGCACCGAAGAGCCAGACGTAGGCGGCGAGGCCCGGCAGCAGCGCAAACAGCACGCGCAGCATCACGGATTGCACGCTGGCCGGCTTGAGCGAGTAGGGCGAGTTATTCACTGGGGGTTCACTATTCCGTCTAGTCGTCCTGCCGCAGATGCGGCTTGGCCATTTCGCGAATCTCTGTGCGGCGCACCTCGATGGCAGCAACCTCGGCTTCCTGTTCCGGCGTCAGATTGCTCACGTTCCCCGGATGCGCCTGCTCCTTCTGCGCCTTGGCGCGCTCCAGGGCCGCCGCGATGAGTGACTTCTTCGCCTCATCTTCCGGCGTGGCGGCCGGTCTTTCGGCAATGGCCAAGGTGGCTGCCGCTTTCTCGCGTCCGGCAGCGGTCTTGGCGGCGAGCTTGGCGGCCTTCTCCTCCTTCTCGCGTTCCTCGCGGGCCAGACGCAGTTCATAGCGCTGGCGGGCAATGTCGGCCGCGGCCTTTTCCTTTTCCCTCGCCCATATCTCGCCCTTGGCAAAGCGGAAGTAGTCCACCAGAGGAATGCGCGACGGACAGACGTAGGAGCAGCAGCCGCATTCGATGCAATCGAACAAGCTGTATTCCTGAGTCTTGCCGAAAATCTTCGCCCGACTGAACCAGTAGAGTTGGAAAGGCTGCAGCTCCGCAGGACATACCTTGGCGCACTCGCCGCAGCGGATGCAGGGCATTTCCGGCGGCGGCGGCGGAAACAGGGTTGGCGAGCCGGCCAGGATGCAGTTGGTGCCCTTGACCACCGGGATGTCGAGGGATTGCAGGGCAACGCCCATCATCGGCCCGCCCATCAGATAGCGGTCGGTGTCGGCGCGCGGTTCGGCCAGCGGCAGCAACTCCCTGATCGGCGTACCGATCAGAACTTCGAAGTTGCCAGGCTTCGCCATGTTGCCGGAGAGCGTGAGAATGCGCGAAACCAGCGGTTCGCCATGCGCGACCGCGCGGAAAACGGCGTGGGCGGAGCCAACATTGAAGCACTGGACGCCGAAGTGCGTGCTCAGCTTGCCGTAGGGAATCTCGATGCCGGTGAGTACGCGGATCAGCTGCTTTTCGCCGCCAGCGGGATAACGGGTGGGAACCGCGATCACGTCGATGGCTCTCTCGCCAAGCTTTTCAACGGCGGCCTTCATCGATTCGACCGCCAGCGGCTTGTTGTCCTCGATGCCGACCAGGATTCGACGGGCGCCGGTTATATGACGCATGATTGCGGCACCGGCGAGAACCATCTCGGCGCGCTCGCGCATCAGCCGGTCATCGCAGGTTATCCAGGGCTCGCACTCGGCGCCGTTGATGATCAGGGTGTCGATGCCCTTTTCGCCCGGGCCAAGCTTGACGTGGCTCGGAAAGCCCGCGCCACCCAGTCCGACGATGCCGCAGTCGCGCAGATAGTCCCGTGTCTGCTGCGCCGTGGCGGCACGGTAGTCGAAGGGCGTCAGGTCAATCCAGCGATCCTTGCCGTCCGGTTCGATGATGATGCTGGGCGCCGGCAAGCCCGAGGGATGTGGCACCGGTTGGGGCTCGATAGCGAGCACCGTGCCCGAGGTCGGCGCATGGACCGCGGTGCACATCGGGCCTTCCGCGGCGGCTATTACCTCGCCTTTGAGCACGGCCTGGCCGGGTTCGACCACGCAACGCGCCACGGCGCGCGCGCTTTGGCGCAAGGGGATAATCAGACGTGATGGCAACGGCGCAACCCGGATCGGGGTATCGGCCGATTCATCCTTGTGGGAGGCGGGTTTCACGCCGCCCTTGAAAGTGAATAGCTTCGGGATCATGCGGCCTGCCTGATCGGTACTACGGGATATTTCCATTTCCAGGTGTCGACCGTTTCCTGGATCGGCACCATGCGGATGCAATCGACCGGGCACGGCGCGATGCAGAGTTCGCACCCCGTGCATTGGGCGCCGACCACGGTATGCATCTGCTTGGCGGCGCCAACGATGGCGTCTACCGGACAGGCCTGGATGCACAGCGTGCAGCCGATGCAGGCCTGCTCATCAATGACGGCCACGGATTTCGGCTTTTCAATGCCGTGTTCAGCCGAGAGCGACTTGAACTCGCGACCGAGCAGGTCGGCGAGCTTGTGTATGCCTTCATCGCCACCCGGCGGACAGCAGTTGATGTCGGCCTCGCCCTTGGCGATGGCTTGTGCGTAGGGTTTGCAGCCGGGGAAGCCGCATTGCCCGCATTGCGTTTGCGGCAGGATGGCATCGATCTTCTCGACCAGTGGATCGCCTTCGACGCGGAAGCGCACCGCCGCGTAGCCGAGCGCTGCACCAAGCACGATGGCGCCCAGCGCCATGACCAGAATCGCTTCGAACATCGCTACTTGTACTTGTCCAGGCCGGCAAAGCCCATGAAGGCGAGGCTCATCAGGCCGGCGGTAATCATGGCGATAGCCGTTCCGCGGAAGTGGATTGGGACGTCCGCCGCTTCGAGGCGCTCGCGGATGCCGGCAAACAGCACCAGCGCCAGCGTAAATCCGACCGCACTGCCAAAGCCGAACAGCAGCGACTCGAGGAAGTTGTGGCGCAGGCTCACGTTGAGCAGTGGGATGCCGAGTACGGCGCAATTGGTCGTGATCAGCGGCAGGTAGATGCCCAGCACCTGGTGCAGCAACGGGCTGGTCTTCTGGATCACCAGTTCCGTCAGTTGCACGATGGCGGCGATGGTGACGATGAAGGACAGGGTGCGCAGATATTCGAGCTGATTGGGTATCAGCAGCCAGCGATCAATGACATAGCTTGCGCCGCAGGCCATGGTCAGGACGAAGGTGGTCGCAGCTCCCATGCCGATCGCCGTTTCGAGCTTCTTGGAGACACCCATGAAAGGGCACAAGCCAAGAATACGCACGAAGACGACGTTATTGACGAGGACTGCGCCGAGAACAACGAAGAGATAACTGGTCATGATGCGCGGAAGGCCACGGTGGGTCCGCAACAATTGGTGGAGATCAAATTATCTCGCTTTTAATGGTATTTGCGCAAGTGGGCAAATTGTAGCCGCCGCTCTCAGATGTTGGTAGCGTCAATGCACTCGGCGACAAGCTGCGGGCCTTGGTATATCAGCCCGCTGTAGATTTGTACCAGCGCGGCGCCGGCGTCCAGCTTGGCTCGCGCATGTTCGCCACTGGTAATGCCGCCGGCGGCGATGATCGGCAATTCCCCACCTAGGGCGTGGGCAAGGCTGCGGATAACAGCGGTGGATTTTTCGAATAGCGGGCGGCCGGAGAGCCCGCCGGCTTCAGTTGCGAGAGGTGATGACTCGACGCCTTCGCGGCCAAGCGTCGTGTTGGTGGCGATCACGGCATCGACTCGATGTCGCCGAAGGGCATCGGCGATGTTGGTGATCTGCCCCGCATCGAGATCGGGCGCGATCTTCAGCGCCAGTGGAACATACTTGCCGTGCCGGTCCGCAAGTTCGGTTTGACGGGACTTCAGCGCGGCCAGCAGGGCGTCGAGTTCGGATGCTCCCTGCAGTTGGCGCAGGTTCTTGGTATTCGGCGACGATATGTTGACAGTGACGTAGCTGGCGAGCGAATAGGCCTTGTCGAGGCAGATCAGGTAGTCATCGACGGCTTTCTCGATAGGCGTATCGAAATTCTTGCCGATGTTGATGCCAAGGATTCCCCGATAGCGCACATGCGTCAACCGCTCGCGCAGCGCATCTATTCCCGCGTTGTTGAATCCCATCCGGTTGATGATGGCTTCGTACTCGGGCAGCCGGAACAGACGGGGCTTGGGGTTGCCCGGCTGGCCGCGCGGGGTGACTGTACCCACTTCCAGAAAGCCAAAGCCGAGGCGGCTCAGCCCGTCCACAGCGGTCCCGTTCTTGTCGAGACCGGCACCAAGTCCGACGCGGTTGGGAAACCGGAGTCCCATGACTTCGACCGGCCTGCCGTTTGGGGGCGAGGGCTGCCAAAAAGCCAGCGAATCGCCGATACCCAGAAGGTCAAGCGTCAATTCATGGGCGCGCTCGGCATCGAGAGCGAAGAGCAACGGTCGAATCAGGGCATACGGCGTCATGGCGCAGGATTCTACGATGTCCGCGGGACAAGGATTTTCGCGAGAGCGGAAAGAAAAAGAAGAGAAGGGGTTTACACATTGAAATTGGCCCCCTATAATCGCCCCTCTCTGCTGATTGCGGAGCCGCGGAAGGAAGGCGGAAGTTCTTTAAAAACCAAACAACCGATAGGTGTAGGTGCTTGCTGTGCTGGAGGTGGTGGTGGGTGGTCGGGCCGAAATCGAAGGGCCGATTGCTGACTGGAGTCGAAAGACGAAGGTTAAGTTCTGAAGGCAGTCCGGAAGGAT
>CAIZKA010000406.1 GCA_903933395.1 uncultured beta proteobacterium
ATCGCCGACATCTGCCCGCAACTCGTGGAATTCGGTCCGATCAACGCCAGCATCCACAAGGTCGACGAGTGCATCGCCGTCGCCGACCTCGAACCGCTGGCGCGCATCTACGAACTGACTTTCGAGCGCCTGCTTTTGTCCCAAGCCTCCCCCAATGACAAGAAAGCAATTTAGTCGCCCCCACCCCCCAACCCCCGCCCGGGCGGGGGTGACTGTCAGCTCGCTGCGCTCGACGGCCACTGGTCGCTTCGTCCGCCGCGCTGGACGCCCCTCACGCTCATGATCAACAGCGCCACCGACGAACTGGTCACGATTCGCGACTGGCTGCGCTGGGCGGTCAGCCGCTTCAACGAGGCCGGCCTGTGCTACGGCCACGGCACGGAGAACGCCTGGGACGAAGCCGTCTGGCTGGTGCTGGCCACCCTGCACCTGCCGCGCGACACGCTCGAACCCTGGCTCGACGCCCACCTGACCCGCAGCGAGCGCATGGCGCTGCTCAGCAACCTGCAGCAGCGCGTGGTGCATCGCCTGCCCACCGCCTACCTGCTGCAGGAAGCCTGGCTCGGCGAATTCCGCTTTTACGTCGACCAGCGCGTCATCGTGCCGCGCTCGTACTTCGCCGAACTGCTGGAACACGGTTTCGCACCCTGGATCGAAGACGCGGAAGCCGTAGAATCCGCGCTCGACCTGTGCACCGGCTCAGGCTGCCTCGCCATCCTGATGGCGCATGCCTTCCCCAATGCGGCGGTCGATGCCATGGACATCTCGCCCGACGCGCTGGTGGTGGCCAGCCGCAACATCGCCGACTACCACCTCGAAGACCGCGTCAAGGCCATCGAGTCCGACCTCTTCGCCGCCGTGGCGGGCAAGCGCTACGACCTGATCGTCTGCAACCCGCCCTACGTCACGGCCGAAGCCATGGCCGCCCTGCCCGCCGAATACCGCCACGAACCGGCCCTGGCGCTGGCCGCAGGCACGGACGGCCTCGACGTGGTGCGCCGCATCCTCGCCGCAGCGCGCGAGCACCTCAATCCCCGCGGCGTCATCGCCATCGAAGTCGGCCACAACCAGGAACTCGTCACTGAGGCCTTTCCCGACCTCCCGGCGGTCTGGCTCGACACCGAACACGCCGAAGGCAAGGTCTTCCTCGTCATGTACGAGGATTTGCCGGTGGCCCGCAAGCGGGCCTGAGTTCCGCCAGACCGGCGCTACGTTAAACTCTGCTTCGGCTTCGCAAACGAGTCCCTCGAATGACATCCACACCGGCAAAACCTTCGTCGCGCAATGCCTTGCTCGAAACCATCAGCGCGAACTTCGCCGTCTTTCGCGAGGGTCGGCCCCTGGCCCTGGGCATCCACAAGGCCATCATCGAAAGAATGCCGGAAATCGATACCGCGCAACTGCGTCTGGCGATGCGTCTGCACACGGCTTCGACGCGTTACCTCAAGGCGCTGCAAGCGGCCAGCGAGCGCTTCGATCTCGACGGCAATCCGGCCGGCGAGGTGACGGCGGAACAGCGCGAAGTCGCCGGCACCACCTTGCGCGAGCGCTTCAAGAAGCAGGCCGACCGCCGGAAGGCGGAGGAACAGGCGCTGAAGGCGGCGCGAGAGGAACAGGAAGCGCAGCAGAAGCGGCAGGAAAAGCTGGCGCAACTCGCGGCCCGGTTCAATCTGCGTTGATTTCAGATTCCGGGCGCCCTGCGCCGCCGTAGCACCAGCGCCGACTTTGGGCAGCTTTCATTTCCCGCTCAGGTCGATCTCGTCGCGGTGGCCGAAACCCTTGCTGTTGTCGATGAAATACAAGTGCGCGGGCACCAGCCGGAACCAATGCACTTTGGCCAGTGCCTTGACGATGGCAGGCGGGACGTTCGCCACGGCGCCAACGACCGGAAACTTCTCGCCATAGAGTTGCTGTGCGCGTTTTTCCTCGTCGCCCTGCAGTTCGACGACGCGGCCCTCGAGCTGGATGCCCTTGATCTGCTTCCAGTCGCCGCTGTCTTCCTGGATGGTCGCGGCGCAGCGGGCATCCTGCGCCAGATTGCGGCAGTGGCGCGTGCCCGGCGCGGAGAGAAAGATCAGGGACGCGCCATCATTGGCGTAGAACACGGCGGAAGCCCAAGGGCCTTCCGCGCCGTGGGTGGCCAGCGTCATGACGTGGTGTTCGGCCAGATAGATGGCTACCTGCGGCGGTAAACGAGCTTGCATGCGGCGTCCTTTCCCTTGTAATCCTCCGGCGGGAACGCCATTATGCGGCCGGATTCAGATGACATGGACCGGCCCGCCGACCGCACCCGACGGACGCCAAAATGTGCGCAGCATCGCGAATGCGGCGACGGGCCAGCCGGTACCACCATCACCTCGGTCCCTCAGAAGGGATAGCGCGGCGCCGTGTCCTTGATGGTCACCCACTGCCACTGGGTGAACTCCTCCCAGTTGGCAGGCCCGCCGTGGCGCCCGCCATTGCCGGAAGCGCCGCGCCCGCCGAAGGGAGCGTGGGGCTCGTCGGCGACGGTCTGGTCGTTGATGTGCAGAAGACCGGTAGGGATGCGGTTGGCCAGCGCCATGGCGCGACCCACCGAAGAGCTGATGACGCCGAGCGACAGGCCGTATATGGTCCGGTTGGCCAGTTCCACCGCTTCATCTTCGCTGGAATAGCTCACGATCGAGGCAACCGGGCCGAATATTTCCTCTTCGAAGGCACGCATGCCGGGCTTGACGCCGGTCAGCACGGTCGGTTTGTAGAAGAGCCTGTCGTAGGTTCCGCCGGCGGCGAGATGCGCCCCCTGCTTCACGCTGTCCTGCACGATGCCATGGACCCGGTCGCGCTGACGCTCGCTGATGAGCGGCCCCAGCGCCACCTGTTGGATGGCCGGGTCACCGACCGGAAGGTGTGTGGCCTTGGCGACCAGAAGTTCAGTCAGTTTCGGGACCATTTTTTCATGCGCGAGGATCAGGCCCGTGGTCATGCAAATCTGACCCTGGTGCAGATAGGCGCCCCAGGCTGCGCACGAGGCGGCCAGTTCCACATCGGCATCGTCGAGGATGATCAGGCGGTTCTTGCCTCCGAGTTCCAGCGTCACCTTTTTCAGGTGCTTGCCGGCCAGTTCGCCGACGCCGCTACCGGCTGCCGTGGAACCCGTGAAGGAGATCATCGCAATGCTAGGATCGATACACATCGCCTGGCCGACGTCGGCGCCACCCGGCAGAACCTGCAGGCAGTCCACGGGCAGGCCGGCTTCCTCGAATATGCGGGCGATCAGGTAGCCACCCGCGACCGGCGTCTGCGGATCCGGCTTCAGCACCACGGTGTTGCCGGCAGCCAGCGCCGGAGCAACGGCACGGATCGAAAGTATCAGCGGGAAATTGAACGGCGAAATGATCCCCACCACGCCGTGCGGTACGCGCCGCGCGAGACTGATGCGACCGCCGTCACTGGGCAACAGCAAACCCCCGGGCTGCGTGACCATGGCCGCCGCCTCATGCAGGATGCCCACTGCCGCATGCAACTCGACCCCTGCCTTGGGCGGAATCGAACCGGTCTCGCGCACTATCCACTGCGTCATTCCCGCGGTCTCGCGCTCGATGATCGCCGCGGCCTTGCGGAATATGGCGGCACGCTGCTCGTATGGCAACGCTACCCATCCCGCCTGCGCCGCCCGGGCGCGTTTCGCCGCTTCCGCAACGTCGGCCGGCGTCGCCATGCCGACGCGGGTGAGTACCGCACCGGTGGCCGGCTCCAGCACATCGTGCGCCGCGCTGGCCGCGTTCCAGCCGCCGAGAAACAGCTTGCCGTTCCAGGTGTCCGTATTCAGAAACACTGCTTCATTACCTGCCATGTCGATGCCTTTCTTTCTCGTGCCCGCTTGGGGAAACACTGATCAAGTTTCGAATCGTCATTCCGGCGAAT
>CAIZKA010000407.1 GCA_903933395.1 uncultured beta proteobacterium
AAACAATGCCCGTCTGGCCGAGGACAACCACCAACTTTTCGTCAATGCCGCGCTGTGCCACAACCTGAAAATCGTCGACGACAAACTGTTGGGCGACCCGATGGAAGTGGCGCTGGCCGGAATGGGACGGCAGGTGGCCGGTGAGCTTGTCGACTGCAAGCGCATCGACGAGATTCCCTTCGATACCGACCGCAAGCGCATGTCGGTGTTGTGCGACACCCCGCAGGGCCGCATGCTCTACTGCAAGGGTGCGCCGGAGACGGTGCTCGACGCCTGCGACTTCGTGCAGTTCGATGCCGGCGTAACGCCGCTCGACCCGGCGGCAAAAACACGCCTGCTGGCCGCTCAAAAGCAAATGACCGAAGCCGGCCTGCGCGTGCTGGCCTTTGCCCATTGCGCAGTAGCCGACGGGATGCCGAATCAAGAGCGCGGCATGATCCTCTCCGGCCTGGTCGGGCTGGAAGACCCGCCGCGGGCGGAAGTGCCCGATGCCATCGCGCGCTGCGCCAGCGCCGGCATCCGCATCATCATGGTCACCGGCGACCACCCGCACACGGCGCTGGCCATCGCGCGCCAGATCGGCCTGGTCAAATCCGATCAGCCGGTGGTGATTACCGGGGACGAACTGCGCACCATCTCGCCGGCGCACCTGCAACTCGCGCTCGATGCCAAAGAAATCATCTTCGCCCGCGTCGCCGCCGAGCAGAAGATGCTGATCGTCCAGGCCTTGCAGAAGAAGGGCGAGATCGTCGCCGTCACCGGCGACGGCGTGAACGACGCGCCGGCACTGAAGACCGCCGACATCGGCATCGCCATGGGCATTGCCGGCACCGACGTGGCCAAGGAGGCCGCCGACCTGATCCTGCTCGACGACAACTTCGCCAGCATCGTCGCGGCGATCGAGGAAGGCCGCGCGGTTTTCGACAACATCCGCAAGTTCCTCACCTACATCCTGAGCTCGAACATTCCCGAACTGGTGCCCTATCTGGCCTTCGTCCTGTTCCGCATTCCGCTGCCGCTGACCATCATCCAGATCCTCGCCGTCGACCTCGGCACCGACATGCTGCCGGCTTTGGCGCTGGGCGCCGAGAAGCCCGATCCCGCGGTGATGCAGCGCCCGCCCCGGGCGCGCGACGAGCGCCTGTTGTCATGGGGCATGCTGGTCCGTGCCTACCTGTTCCTCGGCGTACTCGAAGCGGCGGCGGCCATGGCGGTGTTCTTCTTCGTGCTCGAAGCCGCCGGCTGGCATTACGGGATCAATCTCGACCGCAGCGCCCCGCTGTACCTGCAGGCGACCTCGGCCTGCCTTGCCACCATCGTGGTGATGCAGATGATGAACGTGATGCTGTGCCGCCATCCGTCCAGGTCCTCGCTCTCGGTCGGTCTGTTCGACAATCGCTACATCCTGATGGCGCTCGCGGCGGAGCTCGGCGTGATCCTGTTCATCATCTACACGCCGGCCGGCAACTGGCTGTTCGGCACGGCGCCGCTCGCTGCGAATGTCTGGGGACTGGCAATCGCCGGTGCGGCGCTGATGTGGCTGCTGGAGGAAACGCGCAAGGCCTGGCTGCGGCGAAGCCTGGCGCGCGGCGCCTGATCAGCCGGCGTCGTGATGCACCGCCAGCCAGACCGTCGGCGCGGCCGGGTCGGTCCAATCCACGCGGTGCCGGCGTTGCGGTTCGATGTACAGCCAGTCGCCCGCACGCAGACGGCGCGCTTCGATTTCGTCCTCGAAGCGCAGCAGGGCCTCTCCGCTTAGCAGCACAACCCATTCCGCATCCGCCTGCTCGTACCAGAATCCCGCAGGGCTGGCCTGGCCGCTGGAGACGATGCGTTCGATGCGCAGTCCGGACCGGGCCAGCAGGGTTTCCATGCGCTCCGCGGCTTCCGCTGTCACGGGCAGGCCGGCAAAGAGATTGCCCGCGATCATTCGTCGTCCAGCAGTTCGGTATCTTCGTGCGAGTAGGGCGGACTGCAGCAGCAGAGGATGCGCAGCGGTTCCGTACCGGTGGCTTCGATCCGGTGCGGCGTGCCCGGCGCGATCGGCACCGTATCGCCGGCGCCGACTTTGAAGCAGGCGTCGCCCAGGGTCATGAGGCCCTCGCCGGCGGTGATGTGATACAGCTCCTCCGTCACGGCATGGCGATGCAATTGCGTACGCCTGCCCGGCGCTACCGTGGCCTCGGCCAGGCTCTGCAGGCGGTTGCCATGAACCGCGGGATGCATGAGTTCGCGGATCTCTGAACCGTCCTTGGTGACGTAAGCAGGGGTGTCGGCGTAGCTTGACTTCAAGGGGACTTACTCCGCAGGCGACGCACGCAGCGTCTTCTTCTGAAGCAGGCAATGCAGCAGGGCCTGTTCGTCGGGCGCCAGTTCGCCGTCGGCGTCCTGCGCCAGGAAGTGGCGGCGGAAGGCGCCGCGGCCCGCGGCCGGCACCCTGGCGTCATAACCCAGCGCCTGCAGTCCGAGCATGGCGTCGAAGCCGGCGGGAGCGGCCGGCGGCGGTGCCTCGCACCACAGGCCGAAGCCCTGCTGCGCCAGACGTTGCCAAGGGAACAGCCGGCCCGGATCGACCTTGCGCGCGGGTGCGACATCGCCGTGGGCCAGATAGTTGGCCGCAGGGATGCGATAGCGCTTGCGCAGTTCGTCGAGCAGAACCAGCAGCGTGGAGATTTGCGCGTCGGCGAAGGGTTCGTCGCCGGTGTTGTCGAGCTCGATGCCGATGGATGCCGAGTTGAGGTCGGTGCTGCCTCCCCACCAGGACTCGCCGGCATGCCAGGCGCGGGCGGACTCGTCGACCAGCTGGATCATCGTGCCGTCGCGCCCGATCAGGTAGTGGGCGCTGACTTTGCGTTGCGGGTCGGTCAGCGTCGCCAGCGCCTTGCCGACGTTGTCGTTGCTGGTCTGGTGCAGGATGACGAAGTTCGGCCGGCGCTGGTCGAAGTTCGGCGAAGGCTGCCACCGTGCTCCGCCCCCCTGGCCCGGGGGCATGGGCGCGCAGGCGGCGAGTGCCGCCAACAGAATCGCGGCAAAGCCGCGAACGATGGGAGCCACAGGCTGCGCGCGGGCGGCCATGGCCGTGTTGCGACCGCCGTCAGACAGTGGTGACAATCGGCTTGGTCAGCCGCGCCCGGCTTTGCGCCTCGGACTTGTTCATCTCGGATACCTGGCGGCCATAGGCTTCGCGGGCGGCTTGGCCCTGGCGGGTCGCTTCGATGCTGCGGATGCAGCGCCAGCGCTTGCCGGCCTTGGTTTCGATCTGGCGCATCTCCGTCTTCGGATGATGCTGGCGGCAGTGGTAGCAGAATGCGGTTTCAGCCATGCTTGAACACTCGAACGGTTGGGTATGCCAATTGTAAACTGTTTGCGATATCCCGCCGGGGGATACCGTCCCCGCGTCCCGCGGGGACATAATGTCGGCATGGACCTGAATCCGACTCCGGCAAATCCTCCCGAAATCGAATTGCCCCTTTACCAGGGCGTCGCCCTGGCCGATGTGGTGCTGGTCGAATCGGCGGCCGCTGCGGCGGAGGCATGTCGTGTGCTGCTGGCCGAAGCCGTGCTCGGCTTCGACACCGAGGCGAAGCCGACCTTCGCCAAGGGCGAGGTGTCGACCGGGCCGCACCTGATCCAGCTCGCCACGGAAGAGCGGGTGTATCTGTTTCCGGTCAGGCCGCAGATGGACTATTCCGGCCTGCGCCAGATCCTCGAATCGCCCCGGATCCTGAAAGCGGGCTTCGGCCTGGGCAGCGACCTCGCCCAGCTGCGCGCGCGCTTGGGCATCGAGGCGCAAGGCATCCTCGATCTTTCGCGCGCGCTGCCCGGCGAAAAGCCGAAACAGACCATGGGCGCGAAAACGGCCGTGGCCCGCTACCTCGGGCAGCGCATGCAGAAATCCAAGCACATCACCACCTCCAACTGGGCCCATCCGCGCCTGAACGAGCGCCAGATGCTCTATGCCGCGAACGACGCCCAGGCGGCCCTGCGGGTCTATCGCGCAGCGCTGGCCGAGGGTCACCTGCCGCCAGTCTGAAGACGTTGTTCCGGTGGCGTGGAAAGTCGGCGCCGGCGCTACGGTGACCGACGACAAGCTAAGACTATTTGCTCTTGGCTCTTGGATGCGCCGCGTCGTAGACCTTCGCCAGGTGCTGAAAATCCAGATGCGTATAAATCTGCGTCGCGGCGATGCTGGCGTGGCCGAGCATTTCCTGTACCGCGCGCAGGTCGCCGGAGGACTGCAGCACGTGCGAGGCGAAGGAGTGGCGCAGCATGTGCGGATGGACATGCACGCCGACGCCCTGCCGCTGCGCCCACTGCGCGAGGCGGCTCTCGACCTGGCGCGGCGTGAGCCGGGTGCCGTTGCGGCCGAGGAAGAGCGCCGGTTCTTCGCCGCGCAGGAATTGCGGACGCACCGCCAGCCACGCCTCGATTGCGGTACGCGCCTTGTCGCCGACCGGCACCGTGCGGGTCTTCTTCCGCTTGCCGGTGACGGTGACCTCGCCGCCGGCCAGATCGAGCCCGCCGGGCCAGTCGAGGCTGACCAGTTCGGACAGGCGCAGGCCGGAGGAATACAGCAGTTCGAACATCGCGGCATCGCGCAAGTGCAGCGGCCCGTCTTCCAGGTCCGCCACCGGCGCGGTGCCCGGCCGGTCGAGCAGGGCGGCGGCCTGGTCGATGCCCAGCGCCTTGGGCAGGGCGTGCGGACGCTTGGGCGCGCGCAGGCCGTCTGCCGGATTCAGGGCGATCGCGCCGCGTCGTGCCAGCCAGGCGTAATAACTGCGCCAGGCCGACAGGGTGCGGGCGATCGAGCGCGGTGCCAGCGACCGGGCATGCAATGCCATCAGGCCGCGCCGCAGTTGCAGGGGCTTCAGCGTCGCCAGTTCGGCGCCGGCCGCCAGTTCCGCCAGGCGCGCCAGGTCGCGGCGGTAGGCATCCAGCGTATGCGGGCTGGCGCCGCGCTGTATGGCAAGCTCGGAGAGGAACTGTCCGACCGAGCTGTCAGCCATTTCCCGCAGAGCCGTCTCCAGGGAAATGTCCGCCCCCTCGGGGGGCAGCGAGCCGGTTTTGCGAGCGTGGGGGTACACAACGGTCAGGCAGCGACTCGCAGCAATGCGGCCGACGCCATCTCGCCGATGCGTTCAAGGTAAAGCGTGCCGAGTTCCGGGTAGAAGCGGTGCGCTTCTTCGCTGGCCATCACCAACAGGCCGAAGCAGGCGCCGCCGGAGTCGCGCAGAGCGATTTGCGTCATCGAGCGCAGGTGCGTCGACGGCTCGCCGAACCAGGCCAGTGACTCCTGCCCGGTCACCGGCCCGCAGTAGGGCTGCTGCAGGCCCGCGGCGATGGCCTTGACCGCATCCGCCACCGGCTCGAACTCGCTGCCTTCGCCCTGTCGGTCGCCCCACAGGCGCAGCGTTATATGCGGCACGGCGAAGGCCCCGCCCAGGTGCGAATACAGGGCGCGCATCACGGCTGCCTGGTCGCCGGCCGCGATCAGCGCCACGGCGAGGCCATGCACCTTGCCGGATATCGCGTCGTTCTCTTCGCCGAAGCCGATCAGCTCGACCAGCTTGGCTTCCAGCGCGCGCACCTTGTCGCGCAGGTTCACCAGCTGCTTCTCGGTGATCGATATGGCGCGCCCGCTGTGCGGGTCGGGCAGGGTCACCAGGCTCAGCAGGTCGGCATATTGTTCGAAGAATTCCGGGTGATCCTGGATATAGCGGGCGACGTCTTCGGATTTCATGGCAGGTCTTTCACAGGTTGTTGGGGATTTCTATTTCCGCGCTGAACACGGTGGTGGCGGGGCCGGTCATCATCACCGGGGCGGCATTGTTCGCGGCCCCGTTCCAGGAGATAGTCAGTTCGCCGCCACGCGTGGCGACGCGCACCGGCGAATCCAGCAGGCCGCGGCGGATGCCGGCCACCGCGGCGGCGCAGGCGCCGGTGCCGCAGGCCAGAGTCTCTCCGGCACCGCGTTCATAAACCCGCAGGCGGATGGCGTGACGGTCGACGATCTGCATGAAGCCCGCATTGACCCGGCGCGGAAAGCGCGGATGCGCTTCGATCAGCGGACCGAGGCGGGCGACCGGCGCCGCATCGACGTCGGCCACGACCTGCACCGCATGCGGGTTGCCCATCGAGACCGCGCTGATGTCGATCTGCTCGCCGGCCACGTCGAGCGTGTGCGTGACGGCGGCGCCAGCGGCTTCAAAGGGAATTTCTGCCGGCAGGAAACGCGGCGCGCCCATGTCCACGGTAACCTGGCCGTCGGCTTCGAGGCGCGGCGCGATCAGGCCGCATTGCGTTTCGACCCGGATCTCGCGCTTGTCCGTCAGACCCTGTTCATGCACGAAGCGCACGAAGCAGCGTGCGCCGTTGCCGCACTGCTCGACCTCGCCGCCGTCGGCATTGAAGATGCGGTAGCGGAAATCGACATCGGGCGTCGTGGCGCGCTCGACCACCAGGATCTGGTCGCAGCCGACGCCGAAGTGGCGGTCAGCGAGAAAGCGTGCCTGGGCCGGCGTCGGCACGAAGTCCTGATTGATGGCGTCGAGTACGACAAAGTCGTTGCCGAGGCCGTGCATCTTGGTGAAGCGGATTCTAGTTCCGGCCGCTTCGCTTAACGCCGATGAGGCTGGCATTAGCCTTCTCTGAAACTCCGTTTTCACGCCGCGCCCGCCGGGCCGCCCCAAGGGCGCGGCCATTCACAGGCCCGGAGCAGGCTTTGCCTGCGAACCGTAGTCGCCCCCTTTTCCTGGAAAAGGGGGATGGGGGGAAAAGCACTGTCCATGGAGGAAGGATACGCCGTAGCACCAGCGCCGACTTCTGGCAATTGAGGGGTCAATAAACCCCTTTTTCGCCCGGCGGCCGCGTCTTGAAGCGCTTGTGCAACCAAAAGTACTGCTCGGGCGATTTCATGATCTCGGTTTCGAGGAAGGCATTCATGCGTCGCGTATCGGCCACCATGTCGTCAGTAGGAAACTGCTCCCACGGCTCGCCAATGGTGAGCACGTAGCCCTTGCCGACCATGCGTGTGATCACCGGCAACACGGTTGCCCCGGTGGCTTTCGCCAATCTTGACAGTCCGGTGATGGTTGCCGCCGGAACGCCGAAAAAAGGCACGAAAATCGATTCCTTGCGGCCGTAATCCATGTCCGGCAAATAGTAGAACGGCGTCCCGGCGCGCAAGGGGCGCAGTACTTTTTTCAGGCCTTCGCGCCGCGAGATCAACAGGGCCCCGAAGCGCTCGCGGGCGCGGCGCATGACGCGATCGAAGACGGGGTTCTTTGCCTTGGCGTAGACCGTCACCAGGATGAACTCCATGGAGAGGCGGGCCGCGCCGGCTTCCAGTCCGGAGAAATGGGGTGCGAACAGGATCAGAGGCCGCCCGTCGCGGACGGCCAGGCGCTCTTCGTGCTCGATCGTCACCAGACGCCGGATGCGTTGCGGCGAAGCCCACCACCACACCCCCAGTTCAAGCAGGCCGCGACCGATGGTCATCAGGTGACGTTTTGCCAGCGCCGACCTTTCGGCGGGGGACAGCTGCGGGAAGCACAGGCCGAGATTGGTCAGCGTCGAATTCCGCCGCTCGCGCACCAGCACGTAGAACGCCCACCCGAGGCCGCGGCCGAAGACGGCCAATACCGGCAGCGGCAGCCAGTGCAACAACCACATCATGGCCAGGATTATCCTCGTCATGATGGAATTCCTTGTTGGCCTTCTCCCTGCCCCACGGCCGGCGGCGCCCCAGCCCCGCGTGGTTCCTTGTAGCGGTTGTAGCCCCACAGGTACTGCTGCGGGCAGAGCCGGATCAGGCCTTCGATCTCCCGGTTGAGCTGCGCCGTGCGCTGCGTGAGATCGCCCGCCAGCGGCGCCGAGAGGGGAAACACCTTGAAGTGGAAGCCGGCGCCGTAATGCAGGCGCTCGGCATAGACCAGGAGCACCGCGGCCCCGGTCTCGGCGAGTCGCGCCGCCAGGGTCATGGTGTAGGCCGGGCGACCGAAAAACGGCACCCAGGCACCTTCGCCCTTGCCGGGCACCTGGTCGGGCAGCATGCCCACGGCCTCGCCTTTCTTCAGCGCCGTCAACAGGCGTCGCACGCCGGACAGGTCGGCCGGTGCCAGCTTGAGGTTCGCGCCGCGTCCGGCTTCCATCAGGGGTGCCAGCCAGGCTTTCTTGGGTCGCCGGTAGAGCACGGTCATCGGTCTGTGTGCCGCGCAATACTGCGCGGCGATTTCGAAGCAAGCCATATGCGGGGTCAGGAACAGGATGCCGCGTCCGGTCGCCCAGGCGCCCTCGACCAGCTCCCAACCGGAAACCTTGGCCACGCGTGCCTTCACTTCTTCCTGCGGCCGCAGCCAGATCTTCGGCAGTTCCAGCAGCCCCTTGCCCGCCTCGGCAATCGCCGACCACTTGGCTTCCATCATTCCGGCTTGCGCAATGTTCGCGGAAAAGTTGCGCCGGTAGACAGGGGACAGCAGCCACGCCAGCCAGCCGGCAAGCGAGCCGAGGTTGTGCAGCAGCGGCAGCGGCAGACAGCCCAGCGCCTTGAAAAGGATGAGGGACAGGGGCGGCATCGAAGAATGGACGGGGTCGGGAATGCGGTTGCAGAGAAGGCTCGCCGGCTTCCGCGGGATTTATGCCGGAAGCAAAGCAAGTAGAATTATCGCCTACTGTCTGCTCCCCGGACCATTCTTCCGGTTTTCCCGCAATGACCAAAAAGCTTCGTGCCGCCGTGATCGGCGTTGGCTATCTGGGCCGCTTTCATGCCCAGAAGTATGCTGCGCTCAGTGATGTGGAACTGGTCGGCGTGGTGGATGTCTTCCCGGAGACCGCCCAGCGCGTGGCGCAGGAGCTTGGCGTGGCGGCATTCACCGACTACCGCGAGCTGCTCGGCGCCGGCGGTTCAAACGGTGCGAAGGTGGACCTGGTTTCGGTGGCCAGCACCACCGAAACCCATCACGCCGTGGCGCGCGACTGCCTCGCCGCCGGTGTCCACGTGCTGGCGGAAAAGCCGATCACCGTCACCGTGGCGCAGGCCGACGAACTGATCGCGCTGGCTGACGCGAAGCACCTCGTGCTGCAGGTCGGCCATCTCGAGCGCTTCAATCCGGCGTGGCTCGCCGTGAAGGACAAGATCAAGCGGCCGGTGTTCATCGAAGGGCATCGCATGGCGCCGTTCAAGGCGCGCGGCACCGACGTTTCCGTGGTGCTCGACCTGATGATCCACGACCTCGACCTGATCCTGCCGCTGGTCGACAGCCCGGTCACCGACCTGCGCGCCTCCGGTGTTTCGGTGCTGACCGACGGCATCGACATCGCCAACGCGCGCATCGAGTTCGCCAACGGCTGCGTCGCCAACCTGACCGCCAGCCGCACCTCGACGGCCAGCCTGCGTCGCCTGCGGATATTCGAGCACCATGAATACATTTCCGTCGATTTCGGCGAGCGCCGCGTGGTCATCAGCCGTAAGCGAGAAGGGTCGCTCGAGGACCTCGCCCCGGACCAGTTGCCGATCGACAGCGAGAGCTTCCAGCAGCCCCCCGGCGATGCTCTGATGACGGAGATCGAGGCCTTCGTCGGCGCCGTGAAGAACGACACGCGAGCCGTGGTCAGCGGCCGCGAGGGCCGCAATGCGCTGGCCGTGGCGCTGGACATCGACCGCATGATCGCCGCCCGCCGCAACCCACACCCCTGAAAGCGTCCCCATGAACATCCCGATGCTCGATCTCAAGGCCGAATACGCACTGCTGCGGGAGGAAATCGAACCCGCCGTGGTCGCAGCGCTGGCCGCCTGCCAGTACATCAACGGCCCTAACGTCAGGGCCTTCGAGGCCGAGGCGGCCGCCTATGCCGGCGTCAAACATGCGATCGCCTGCGCCTCCGGCACCGATGCGCTGCTGATCGCGCTGCGCGCCATCGGCATCAAAGCAGGCGACGAGGTCATCACCACGCCCTTCACCTTTGTCGCCACCGCCTCGACGGTGGTGATGTGCGGCGCCAAACCGGTGTTCGTCGATATCGATCCGCGCAGCTTCAATCTCGACCTCGATCAGATCGAAGCGGCGATCACGCCGCGCACAAGAGCCATCGTCCCGGTGCATCTCTTCGGCCAGCCGGTGCAGCTCGCGCCGCTCAAGGCCCTGTGCGAGAAGCACGGCATCAGGCTGATAGAGGACGCCGCGCAGTCCTTCGGCGCAGATTACGGCGGGCGCAAGTCGGGCGCCTACGGCGACATCGGCTGCACCTCGTTCTATCCCTCGAAGAACCTCTCGGCTTTCGGTGACGGTGGCCTCATGATCACCGACGACGACCAACTGGCGGCGGAAATTCGCGTGCTGGC
Source organism: uncultured beta proteobacterium (assembly GCA_903933395.1). GTDB lineage: Bacteria > Pseudomonadota > Gammaproteobacteria > Burkholderiales > Rhodocyclaceae > Sulfuritalea. The sequence continues at coordinate 10,340 of CAIZKA010000407.1, forward strand.
CAGTCACGGCTCGCGCGTGCGCTACCATCATCATGTGCTCGGTTACAACTCGCGGCTGGACGAAATTCAGGCCGTGATCCTGCGCGTGAAACTGAAACATCTGGACAGCTTCAACGCGCGCCGTATCGCCATCGCCGACTCCTACAACAAGGAGCTCGCAGGCCTGGTCGAGACGCCGTTCGCCGACGGCCACGGCCGCCACGTGTATCACCAGTACACGATTCTTTCCGACCGTCGCGACATGATCCAGAAAGTCCTGACCGACTCCGCCATCGCCTGCGCCGTGTATTACCCGGTGCCGCTGCACCAACAGGAGATGTTCGCGGCGACCCACGGCGACGTGCGTCTGCCGGTTACCGAGGACGTCGCCCGGCGCTGCCTTTCGCTGCCGATCTCGCCGATGCTGAAGAACGAGCAGATCAGGCACATCGTCGGTGCGGTGCGCCAGGCATTGACGTGAAGATGGATAGCTGCGCTATCCCCTTCTGGAAATTGTTGCCCCCCACCCCCCGGCCCCCGCCCCAGGGCGGGGGTGACCAGTCACCTCCCCCGCTCAGCGGGGGTCGGAAATGAGCATTCACCCTACTGCTCTTGTCGCTGCCGACGCGAAGCTGGGCGCCGGGGTCGGCATCGGCCCCTACGCGGTGATCGAGGAAGACGTCGTCCTCGGCGACGACTGCGAGGTCGCCGCGCATGCCGTGATCAAGTGCCACACCCGCATGGGTGCGCGCAACCGCATTGCCGAGCACGCCGTAATCGGCGGCGATCCGCAGGATTTCAAGTTCAAGGCGGACTGCCTGTCCTACACGGAAATCGGCGACGACAACTGGTTGCGCGAAGGCGTCACCGTTCATCGCGGCTCGCGCGACGGCAGCGCCACGCGGATAGGCGACGGCTGCTTCCTCATGGCCTACTGCCATGTCGCGCACGACTGCCAGCTGGGTAGCCAGATTGTGATCGCCAACGGCACGAATCTGGCCGGTGAAGTGGTGGTGGGCGATCGCGCCAACATTTCCGGCCTGGTTTCCGTGCACCAGTTCTGTCGCATCGGCCGCAATGCGATGGTCAGCCAGTCGAGCAAGATCAACCAGAATGCCCTGCCGTTTTGCGTGACCGAAGGCAATCCGAGCCATGCCCGCGGCCTCAACCTGGTCGGCTTGCGGCGCAGCGGTTTCGGTCCGGAGGAAATCGCCGCCCTGAAGGCCGCCTATCGCCTGCTCTACCAGCGGGTGCCGCTGGCGGAAGCGCTGGAGACGATGGCGCGGATGCAGAGTCCCGCCGTGAGCGAACTGCGCGCATTCATAGAACTTTCCACCCAGGCCAGGGGGCGGGGCTTTGCGCATCCGGGGCGTTAGTGGGCGAAGTCGAGGACTCGCAGTTCGCTGTTGCTGATGACTCCGGGCCGTTCTTGAGCCACTCCTACGCAGCGGGAGCGGGCATTGGCGGTGACGGGCGCTACTTCGGCATTCGGCCA
>CAIZKA010000408.1 GCA_903933395.1 uncultured beta proteobacterium
AAACCCTGCTTGTCGTGTACCACTCAATGACCGGCGGCAGCGAACAGATGGCGCACGCGCTGATCGAAGGCACGGCGACCGAACCCGGCGCGAAGACACGTCTGCTGCACGCTTCCACGGCCCATGCGAATGACGTGATCGACGCCGATGCCTATGTCTTTTCCACACCGGAAAATCTTGCGGCGATCTCGGGGCTGATGAAGGATTTCTTCGACCGCTGCTATTACCCTGCGCTCGAGCGAATCAATGGCAGACCTTACGCAGCTTTGATCTGTGCCGGCAGCGACGGCGAAAACGCCGCACGGCAGATCGAACGCATAGCTACCGGATGGCGCCTGCGACCGATCGCCGCGCCGCTGATCGTCTGCACCCATGCGCAAACGACGGAGGCAATACTCGCGCCGAAGACGATCGGCGCCGCGGATCTGGATCGCTGCAGGGAACTCGGGGCCGCACTGGCGAGCGGACTCGCTCTGGGCATTTTCTAAGTCCGATCCCGCCGAAGTTGCGGGCGGGGAATTAGCAGCAACTCAAGCCGGCTGATCCAGTTCGAAGGCCTTGTGCAGCACCCGCACGGCCAATTCGAGGTACTTCTCATCGACCACCACCGAGATTTTGATCTCGGAGGTCGAGATCATCTGGATGTTGATGCCCTCTTCGGCCAGGGTGCGGAACATCTTGCTGGCGACGCCGGGGTGGGAACGCATGCCGACGCCGACCGCGGACACCTTGCAGATCTTGTTGTCGCCCTCGATGGCGCGCGCGCCGATGTGCGGCTTGATCTGGTCTTCCAGCATTTTCCTGGTACGGGCGAACTCGCCGCGATTGACGGTGAAGGAAAAATCGGTGGTGCCATCATGCCCGACGTTCTGGATGATCATGTCGACATCGATGTTGGCATCGGCGATCGGCCCGAGGATCTGGTAGGCGATGCCGGGGCGGTCGGGCACGCCGAGCACAGTCAGCTTGGCTTCGTCGCGGTTGAAGGCGATGCCTGAAATGATCGGTTGTTCCATGGTGGTGTCTTCCTCGAGAGTGATGAGCGTGCCGCTGGTCTCCTGGCCTTCTTCCTCGAAGCTGGAGAGCACGCGCAACTTGACCTTGTATTTGCCGGCGAATTCGACCGAGCGGATCTGCAGCACCTTGGAGCCGAGGCTGGCCATTTCCAGCATTTCCTCGAAGGTGATGCGCTCCAGCTTGCGCGCCTCGGGGACGATGCGCGGATCGGTGGTGTAGACGCCGTCGACGTCGGTGTAGATCTGGCATTCGTCCGCCGTCAGCGCAGCGGCCAGCGCCACCGCCGACGTATCCGAACCACCACGGCCGAGCGTGGTGATGTTGCCGTCGGCGTCGGTGCCCTGGAATCCGGCCACCACGACGACGGCATCGTCGTCGAGATCGCGACGGATGTTGGCGTCGTCGATCTCCAGAATGCGCGCCTTGGTGAAGGTGCTGTCGGTCAGCACCCTGACCTGGCCGCCCGTGTAGCTTTTGGCCTTGAGGCCGAGGTCGCGGATCGCCATGGCCAAAAGCGCGATGGTGACCTGCTCGCCGGTGGAAATCATCACGTCGAGTTCGCGCGCATCGGGCTGCGGCGAAACGTCGTTGGCCAATGCGATCAGGCGGTTGGTCTCGCCGCTCATGGCGGACACCACCACGATCAGTTGATGCCCCTGCGCCTTCCAGCGCGCGACACGCCGGGCGACATTGCGGATGCGGTCGGGCGACCCCATCGATGTGCCGCCGTA
>CAIZKA010000409.1 GCA_903933395.1 uncultured beta proteobacterium
CTTTTTCGTCCACGTTCAACGCGGGTAGATGGCGCCGAGGATACGCGGTCCGCGCGCACCGGTGACTGCGGCCAGATTTCCGGGTTCCCCGCGTAGCGTGCGCCATGCCAGCCAGGCAAAGGCCACGGCCTCGACCCAGTCACCCGGTTGGCCCAGAGAGTCGGTGCCGGCGACACGGCAATCCGGCAAATGATGCCGCAGGCGGGCCATCAGCGCGTCATTGCGCGCGCCGCCGCCGCATACAAAAACCTCGGTTGGGCTGCCGCACCAGCGGCCGATGGCTGCGGATGCCGACACGGCGGTCAATTCGAGCAAGGTCGCCTGCACGTCCTCAGCGCGTTCGTCACCCGCAAGCCGGCGTTCCAGCCAGTCGCTGTTGAACTCGTCGCGGCCGCAGCTTTTCGGCGGGCTGGCGGTAAAAAAGTCGTCTGCCAGCAGGCGCTGCAGAAGGTCCGGCAGCACCCGTCCCTGAGCTGCCCAGTGCCCGTTTTCATCGAAGCGCTGGCCGCGGTGGCGTTCGCTCCAGGCATCCATCAGCAGATTGCCCGGCCCGCAGTCGAAACCCCGCACCGGCTGCCCAGGATTCAAGTCGGTCAGGTTGGCGATGCCGCCGAGGTTGAGGATCACCCGATGGTGCTGCGGGTCGCCGAATACGGCGGCATGAAAGGCCGGCACCAGCGGCGCGCCCTGGCCGGCGGCGGCAATGTCGCGGCTGCGGAAATCGGCGACCACGGCAATCCCGGTGAGCTCGGCCAGCAGGGCCGGGTTGTTCAGCTGGATGCTATAGCCGGCGGCCGGCTGATGGCGGATGGTCTGCCCGTGACAGCCGATGGCCGCGACCTGCGCCGCACCGACGCTCGCGCCGGCGAGTACCTCACGCACGGCCGCTGCGTAGCAGCGCGCGAGATCGTTGGCGAGCATGGCGGACTGATGAATTTCGTCGTGGTTTGCCGCCTGCAACTGCATGGCCTGCCGGCGGATCTCGGCCGGATAGGGCAGCCAGAAGGTGGCCAGAGTACGCGGGGAGTTTTCCGAAAAGTCGACCAGTACGGCGTCGACGCCGTCCAGGCTGGTGCCGGACATCAGCCCCGCAACCAGCGGCACGCTTACTCCGCCTGGGCCAGATTGAATCCGCGAATCAGATCAAGACGGGCCAGATTCTCTCCGGTCTTGGTCCGGAACAGCGGGAGTTGTTCCGCGAGCAAGGGCGGTGCGCTGGGCAGGGCCATTGCAAGGGGATTCTGATGCACGTCGGCCACACGGAATTCGTAATGCAGATGCGGGCCGCTGGCCAGGCCGGTGGCGCCGACAAAGCCGATCACATCGCCCTGACCGACGCGGCTGCCGCGGCGCAGCCCCGGTGCGAAGCCCGAAAGATGGCCGTAGAGCGTCGTGTAGCGGCTTTGGTGGCGCAGGATGACGACCTTGCCGTAGCCGCCTTGCACGCCGACATATTCGACCGTGCCGTTGCCGGTGGCCTTGACCCGGGTGCCGGTCGGTGCGCCGTAGTCGATGCCCTTGTGCGCCCGCCATTTCTGCAGCACGGGGTGGAAGCGCGCCGAACTGAAGCCCGAGGTGATGCGCGAGAACTCGAGCGGCGAGCGCAGGAAGGCCTTGCGGATATTCTTGCCGTCGGCCGTGTAATAGCCGCTGCTGTTCTCACCGCCGGACGGATCGGCGAACCATGCGGCGCGGTAGGTCTTGCCGTTGTTGACGAACTCGGCGGCGAGGATGCGCCCGGTGCGCACCGGGCGGCCCAGATGATTGACGGATTCGTAGATGACGGCGAAGCGGTCGCCCTTGCGCAAATCGCGATGAAAATCGATGTCGCCGCCGAAAATGTCCGCCAGCTGCGTCGCCACCGCGTCCGGAATTCCCGCGGCGTCCGTTGCCCCGAACAGGGAAAAGCGGATCTCGGCCGTTTTCATGAGGATCTGGGTTTCGAGCGGCAGGGTCTGCTCCGCGGCGGAAAACCGCTC
>CAIZKA010000410.1 GCA_903933395.1 uncultured beta proteobacterium
AAGCCGCGATGCGGATGGTCGGGAAAGCCGGCGATGTAGTCGTCGGGATTGTCGCTGCCGAAGGCATCGAGCATCAGGAAAGGATCCAGCCGGCGCTGCAGCGGCTGCGTCAGCACCCGCGTCAGCTTGACGCCGGCACCGTCGGACGTCGGCTTGCCGGCGACCTGGCGTTCGATGCTGCGCGATTGGCGGACTTGATTGCTTGTCATGGCATCTCCTTGATCGGGGTAAATGGATGTGTTGCGAGTCTCAGGCCAGAGCCGCGGCCAGATCCGCTTCGGCCTGGGCAAAGCCCCGCGCGGCGGCTTCCTCGCCCATGTTGAGGCCTTCGGCGTAGATGAAATGCACGTCCGTCATGCCGAGGAAGCCGAGCACGGTCTTCAGGTAAGGCACCTGGCTGTCGGCCTCGGTGCCCCGATAGGCGCCGCCGCGCGCGAGGGCGACATAGACGGTCTTGCCCTTGAGCAGGCCCTCGGGACCTTGTGCGGTGTAGCGGAAGCTCACGCCGTTGCGGGCGATGGCATCGATCCAGTTCTTCAACTGCGCCGGTACGCCGAAGTTGTACATCGGCACGCCGAGCACGATCGTGTCTGCCGCCTGGATTTCGGCGATCAGGGCGTCATCGAGGGCGACGCGCGCGGCTTGTTCGGCAGTGCGCTTTTCGGCCGGGGTGAACAGCGCGCCGAGCGCAACTTCATCCAGAACCGGATGCGGGGTGACGGCAAGGTCGCGGACCGTGAGCGCGGCCGCCGGATTGGCGGCCTGCAGGCGGACGGTAATGGAATTGGCGACGCGCGTCGAATTGGCGGCTTCGCGGCGGGCGCTGGCATTGATTTGCAGGATGTTCATTTGAATCTCCCTGGGTGATAGATGATCTGAGACGTACTTTATTGATGTCCAATGAAGAACAGAAGCCCATGGATCGGATAACATTGTTCCGCTAATGGAACAATATGAGCCCAACGACCTGCTGATCTTTGCCCGTGTCGCGGAAGCCGGCAGCTTCAGCCGCGCCGCCACGCGCATCGGCCTGCCCAAGTCCACGGTGTCGCGGCGCATCGCCTTCCTCGAAGAGCAACTCGGCGAACGCCTGATGCTGCGCACCACGCGGCGACTCGCCCTTACGGAGTTCGGCCTGCAGCTGCTCGAGCACGCGCGCCAGATCGCTGCCGAAGTCGATGCCGTCAAGGCCCTGAGCGAGCACCGCCAGGCGCGTCCCAGCGGCCGCCTGCGGGTATCGATGCCCAATGATTTCGCGACCCAGTTGCTGACCGACATGCTGGCGGCCTTCATCGCGCTGCATCCGGCGGTGTCGCTGGAACTGGATCTCTCGCCGCGACGCGTCGATCTGCTCGGGGAGAATTTCGACCTCGCGGTGCGTCTGGGCGATCTGCCCGACGACACGCTGCTGGCCGCAAGGCGTATCGCAGTGTTTCCCGGCGGCCTGTATGCGGCTCCGGCCTATCTGGCCGAGCGCGGCGATCCGGCGTCACCGGAGGATCTCGAGCGGCACGATGCCTTGCGCTTGCTCGGGCGCAATGGCGAAGCCGCGGGCTGGACCCTGACCTGCGGCGAGCAGACCTGGGAGGGTGCGCCGCCGGCGCGGGCGGTGGCCAATGCACCGGACTTGTTGAGCAGCCTGGCGCGCGCCGGCGCCGGCATCGCCGCCGTGCCCGACTACTTCGCAGCGCCCAGCGTACGCCGCGGCGAATTGCGTCGAGTGCTGCCCGACTGGTGCATGCCTTCGCACACGGCCTGGGCGGTGTTCCCGGGGCGGCGCCTGATGCCGGCAAAGACGCGCGCCTTCATCGACATGCTCGAAGCGGCGCTGGCCGGAGCGCACGGAAATCTGGCCCTGGCTCCCGGCAGCGGGAACTTGAAAACCTGATCCTGATGGCCGGTCGGGCCGGTGCCGTCGTGGCGCCTCGCCCCAAAAATCAGTCGGGGATCAGGAGCGCGCTTTTTACCGACGCCGCCACGATGCCGCTGACATGCACACGCTTGGCGCGGGACGTTTCCCCGCTGAGGAGGCTGACCGAGGATTTGGCGACACCGAGCTGACCGGCAAGAAAGGCAAGCAGGCAGGCGTTAGCCTTGCCATCCACGGGCGGCGCGGCGAGGCGGATTTTCAGCGCTTCACCGTGCATGCCGACCACTTCGGTCTTCTTCGCTCCCGGCTGGATGTGCAGCCGCAGGGTCACTCCGCCGTCGCCGGCAACCAGCCAACTCACGAGACAAGCATCAGGGGTAATACACTCTGGCGCAGGCTGGCGATCACGAACAGGCCTATCTGCAGCACCAGCAGCAGGGCCAGCGGCGAGAGGTCGACGCCGCCCACCGGTGGAATGATGCGGCGGAACGGTCTCAGCAGCGGCCGCGTCAGGGTGTTGAACACCTCGGCCAGCGGCGCGTAGGGATTCACCCAGGAAAATACCGCCGACACGATCACGGCCCCGATCACCAGGTACAGGCCGACCTTCGCCACCTCCAGCAGTGCCAGCAGGGCGACCACGAGAGTCGGCGCCGGCGACACGGCGAGCAGGACGCCGGTAAAGCCCAGCGCAATGCCCTGGTAGGCGACCTGCCACAGCCAGGCGAGGAACAGGCTGGCCATGTCGAGGCCGAACAGGCCTGGAATCAGCCGGCGCACGGGGCGCACCATCCAGTCGGTGACGGCAACGATGAACTGCCCCAGCGGGTTGCGGAACGGAACGCGCGCCCATTGCATGGCGAAGCGCACCAGCAGCGCCAGCGTCATGAAGCCGCAGACGGTGTCGAGGATGAAGAGAAGAATCTGGACGAGCATAGGAATCTAGTCCTTGCCGAGCATGTCGCCCAGCTCGCGTCCGCGTGTGTTGGCCGCCATGATGCCGCGCTCGATTCCGGCGGCAACGCCGGCGGCGTCGAAGCCGAGCAGGGCGGCTTCGGTGGTGCCGCCCTTCGAGGTGACGCGGCTGCGCAGTGTAGCCAGCGATTCGCTGCTATGGGCGGCCAGCTGGGCTGCGCCGGCGAAGGTTTCGACGCTGATGCGGCGCGCTGTCTCGGCATCGAAGCCGAGATCGAGAGCGGCCTTTTCCATGGCTTCGAGAAAATAGAAGACATAGCCCGGGCCGCTGCCGGAGACCGCGGTAACGGCGTCCATCTGCGCCTCATCGTGCACCCAGAAGGTGCTGCCGACGGCACGCATGAGGTTCTCGGCATTGTCGCGGCCGTCCTGGTTGACGCCGGGATCGGCGCACAGGCCCGTGCAGCCGGCGCCGATCAGTGCCGGCGTGTTGGGCATGGTGCGCACGATGTGGTGGTGGCCGCCGAGCCAGCGCGAGATGTCTGCCAGGCGCATGCCGGCGGCGATGCTGACCACCAGTTGTGCGGTGAGCTTGCCGGCCAGGGGGGCCAGCGCTTCGCGCATATGCTGCGGCTTCACCGCGAGTACCAGGACCTTGGAGTCAAGCGCGGCTGCATCCACGCTTGACGTACAGCGCACGCCGAAGCGGTCGCTGAGCGCATCGCGCGCTTCCGCGACGGGTTCGACAACCTGTATCGCCGCTGCTGCAAAGCCCTGCCGGTACAGGCCGCTGATGAGTGCGACCGCCATGTTGCCGCCGCCGATGAAGGTGATTTTCATGTCGTCGTCTCCGCCGGGCCGCCCGCGCTGGCGCGGGATAAGAATGAGCACCCCCTCCCAGCCTCCCCCGCCAGGCGGGGGAGGTGACTGGTTACCCCCGCCAGATGGGCGGGGAACAAGAAGGTTGTCGAGTTCATTTTCGTTCTCCGAATATTGCCGTGCCTATCCGTACCATGGTTGCACCCTCCATTATCGCCGCCTCGAGATCGTCGGTCATGCCCATCGACAAGGTGTCGAGCGCGAAACCCGGTTCGGCGTTGATTTGTTCCAGCGTCCGGCGCAGCAGGGCGAACTGCAGCCGCTGGCGCAGGATGTCGGCGGTCGGTTCGGGAATCGCCATCAATCCGCGCAGGCACAGGCCCGGCAGCCGGGCGATGGCCGACGCCAGTTCGAGAGCCTGCTGCGGGGCGCAGCCGCTTTTCGACGCTTCGCCCGAGACATTCACCTGGAGGCAGATCTGCAGCGGCGGCAGACCC
>CAIZKA010000411.1 GCA_903933395.1 uncultured beta proteobacterium
CATCGACGCCATCGCCAAGATCAACCTGCAGCCGCGGCGGACGCACCGGCTGGAACACCTGCGCACCCTGTTCTCCACCGGCAGCCCGCTGGTCGCGGAAGGCTTCGACTACGTCTACGCCAACATCAAGCAGGACATGCAACTCGCTTCGGTGTCCGGCGGTACCGACATCATTTCCTGCTTCGTCATCGGCAATCCGAACGGCCCGGTATATCGCGGCGAAATTCAATGCGCGGGGCTGGGCATGGCGGTCGACGTCTTCGATGACGACGGACGTCCGGTGCGTGGCGAAAAGGGCGAACTGGTCTGCACGCGCTCATTCCCCGTGATGCCGATCGGCTTCTGGCACGACGAGGGCGGCGCCAAGTATCACGCCGCCTACTTCGAGCGCTTCGACAATATCTGGTGCCACGGTGACTTCGCCGAGATCACCGCGCATGGCGGCTTCATCATCTACGGCCGCTCCGACGCAACGCTGAACCCCGGCGGGGTGCGCATCGGTACGGCGGAAATCTATCGCCAGGTGGAAAAGCTCACCGAGGTCGTCGAATCCATCGTCATTGGCCAGGACTGGCCGCCGGGCAATGCCGGCGACGTGCGCGTGGTGCTCTTCGTCAAGCTGCGCGAGGGTCTGGTGCACGATGACGCGCTGGAAAAGCGCATCAAGCAGGTGATCCGGGAGAACACCACGCCGCGCCACGTGCCGGCGAAAATCCTCCAGGTGGCCGACATTCCGCGCACCAAAAGCGGCAAGATCGTCGAACTCGCCGTGCGCAACGTGGTGCACGGCAATCCGGTGAAGAACGTCGAGGCGCTGGCCAATCCGGAAGCGCTGGAGCATTTCCGCGATCGCGGGGAACTGAAAAGCTGAGAAAGTTCCCGGAGGGACGCACCGCGCTGGCGCTGACGGGACGGCGAGTCGCGCTTTGCCCGGACGAGCCATGCCCCACCAGTGCCTTTCTGCAGGTCGCAGGGCAGGGAAGCTGATAGCGAGAGGAGGGCAAGATGTCCCGCATAAAGTTTTTCGGCGTGAGAGGTTCCGTTTCGGTATTCGGTACGCAGTACCAGGAATTCGGCGGCAACACCTCGTGCGTGCTTGTGGAAGGCCCCCAGCGCACGGTGATCCTGGACGCGGGTACCGGCATCCGCGAACTGGGCAAGGAAATGGAGCATGACCCGCATCTGGGGATCGATCGCCCCTGTTTCCTGGCCTTCTCGCATTTCCACTGGGATCACATCCAGGGCCTGCCTTTTTTCAAGCCGGCCTACGATCCGCGCCGCACCTTCACCATCAGTGCGATCGGCCGCGAGCGTAGCGGCCTGGATCTGCGCGGCATTTTCGACACCCAGATGCAGGAGCAGTACTTTCCGGTCCCCCTCGACGGCATGGGGGCAAGAATCGAGTTCTTTCAGACTGCCGATGACCATCTCACTGTGGACAAGGCTTCCATCCGGGTGGTGAAGCACAGGCATCCCGGCGATGCCTACAGCTATCGATTTGAGGACAGCGAAGGAAAAGTGCTGGTGTATTGCACGGACATCGAGCACGGCGAGAGCATCGATCCGCGGATTGTCGAACTGGCGCGCGGCGCCGATGTGCTGATCCACGAGGGGCAATACACCCCCGAGGAACTGCCGCGCTTTCGCGGCTGGGGCCACAGCAGCTGGGCGCAGGCGGTGGAGGTGGCCGAGCAGGCCGGGGTCGGGAGATTGATCATCACGCATCACGATCCCGACCATGACGATGCGTTTTTGCTGGATGTCGAAAGGCAATGCCAGGCACGTTTCCCCGCCAGTGTCCTGGCCCGCGAGAAAATGGAAATCACCTTCTGAGTTTGCCGCGGATTCCGGTACCGGCAGGACGGCCGGGCGGCGCCGGCCTGCTGGAGCGGGGTCCTGCGCAGGGGACCGTTTCCTCTCGGTTTCTTCGCTGAGGAAAATTATCTGGCGGTATCGCGCTCCGCTGCTCCGGTTCCCGTTTGCAGCTGCCATCCGGCCATTTCATCCAGCGCCAGCACCTGCGTCAGCCACGGCATGGACTCCTCGAGCGCTGCCTTGAGCGTCCATGGCGGATTGACGACGAACATCGCGCTGCCGTGCATGCCGTGCCCCTTGGTGGCCGGGCCGCGCACGCTGAGGCTGGCATAGAGCCAGTCGGCGGGCAGCTTCTTCAGCTTTTCGGGCAGGGCGCGTGCTTCGATGGTGGGCAGGAAGGGCAGCCAGACGAGATAGGTGCCGGTGGCGAAGCGTTTGACTGCGTCCTTCAGGGCGGTGACGACCTTCGGGTAGTCGCTCTTGATTTCGTAGGAGGGGTCGATCAGCACCAGGCCGCGCCGCGAGGGTGGGGGCAGGGCCGCCTTCATGGCTTCGAAGCCGTCGTGCTGTTCGACCTTGACGCGGCGCCCGGATTCCTTGAATTCACGGCGCAGGAGGGCGAAGTCGGTCGAGTGCAGTTCGCAGAAACGCAGGGTGTCGATCTCGCGGGCGAAGTGCGCGGCGAGCCAGGGCGAGCCGGGGTAGCGCCGCAGTTTCAACCCGCCGCTGCAGGCCTGCAGCGCGTCCATGTAGGGCTTCATCGGCGCCGGCAGGTCGATGCGGTTCCACAGCCGGGCGATGCCGTCGAGGTATTCGCCGGTCTTCTTCGCCTGTTCCGAGTCGATCGCGTAAAGGCCGGCGCCGGCATGGGTGTCGAGCAGGAGATAGGGCTTGTCCTTTGCATTCATGTGCTCGAGGCACAGCGTCAGCACGACATGCTTGAGGATGTCGGCGTGGTTGCCGGCGTGGAAGGCGTGGCGATAGCTCAGCATGGAGGAGGGATAGAATGCGCGACCATGAATGATACGTCGGGCATCCGGGTTTCCAAACTTCTTGCCGAGCGCGGCCTCTGTTCGCGCCGCGAGGCGGATGGCTATATCGAGCGCGGACTGGTCTTCGTCGATGGTCAGCGCGTCACGCAACTGGGAACGCGGGCCGCCGCCGATGCGGTGATTACCCTGGCCCCCGAGGCGCGCGCGACACAGGCTCGGCAGGCGACGATATTGCTGCACAAGCCGATGAGCTATGTTTCCGCGCAGGCGGAAGATGGGCACCTGCCGGCGGTGAGCCTGATTTCGCCGAAGACACAGATGGCCGGCGATCACCAGCGTTTTCAGCTGTCGCATCTGAAGGGCCTGGCACCGGCAGGGCGGCTCGACATCGATTCCACCGGATTGCTGGTGCTGACCCAGGACGGCCGTGTGGCGCGGCAACTGATCGGCGACGATTCCAAGGTGGAAAAGGAATACATGGTGCGGGTCGAAGGCGCGCTCGATGCGCGCGGCCTGGCGCTGCTCAACCACGGCCTGGAACTGGACGGCAAGCAGTTGCGTCCGGCCAGGGTCGCCTGGGCCAACCCCGACCAGTTGAGCTTCATCCTGACCGAAGGCCGCAAGCGGCAGATCCGGCGCATGTGCGAACTGGTGGGCCTGCGGGTTACGGGCCTGAAGCGGGTGCGCATCGGCCGGGTACGCCTGGGCGATTTGCCGCTGGGACAGTGGCGCTTCCTGCGCGAGAACGAGGCCTTTTGAGCCTGCTTGACTCCGGCGACCGGCTTGCTCAGGATGTCGCCATGGACGCCGCCAATCCCTTGCCACAGACTCCGGAATCGCCCGCCGCCGCTTCGCGCGCGCGGCGCTGGCTGCAGGTTGTCGGCCTGCTGGCGGCCGGTGTCGTCCTCGGCCTGGCCTTCGCCGCCTATGGCGGAGTCGACCTGCTGCTGAATTTCACGAACCTGCGCTACTGCGGTTAGGCGCTCCAAGCCACGGATTTGCCTTGCTTTAGGCCGTCCGGCTTTGTATAATCGCGGGCTTCCCTTGCTCCACCCGTTACGCATGCGGGGGGGCTGCCAATCAACCACAAGGAGATTGCATGCGCCATTATGAAGTTGTATTTATCGTCCATCCGGACCAGTCGGAGCAGGTTCCGGCGATGATCGAGCGTTACAAGACGCTGGTCACCGGCCGCAACGGCGCCATCCACCGCCTCGAAGACTGGGGGCGTCGCCAGATGGCCTATCCGATCCAGAAGGTACACAAGGCCCACTACGTGCTGATGAACATCGAGTGCGATGGTGAAACCCTGGCCGAACTCGAGCACGCCTTCAAGTTCAACGACGCCGTTCTGCGCCACCTGACGGTGAAAACCCGCAAGGCGGTCGTGACTCCTTCGCCGATGATGAAGGAAGAGAAGTCGCGTTCCCTGACCCAGGGCGATGCCAGAGCGGAGGCTCCGGCTGCTGCCGCTGCCGCCTAAGGATACGCCGGGCAACCTGACGCAGTTGTCGGGTCGCTTGCTTGAGCGCGGCGCATTGCGCCGCACCCCCGCCGGGATTCCGGTTCTTGAATTTCTCCTCGCGCATGTCTCGACTCAGGTCGAAGCCGATGTCGAGCGCAAGGTGGAATGCGAGATGGCCTGTGTAGCAATGGGCCGGCCGGCACAGGTGCTGCTTGCAGCCAAGCCGGGAGACGGGGTCAGGGTGGCCGGTTTTCTCGCCGCCAGGAGTCTCAAGCGACGCAGTCCGATACTGCATGTGAATACAGTCGAATTCGTGGAAGGAAATCAAAATGGCATTCAAGCCTAAGAGCAAGACCGGTGTAAAGCGCAAGGACGACAAGGGCCGCAGCCTGTTCAAGCGCCGCAAGTTCTGCC
>CAIZKA010000412.1 GCA_903933395.1 uncultured beta proteobacterium
CGCCGTTGCGGGATGCCTCAGGGCCAACTTCCATGCATGCAGCGCCTGGCGCGGGAATGCATCGAGAAGTGCATTGCCGCTCTTCGTCTTGCCGTAAACGGGATCACCGGCCAGCGGGTGCTTGATCGATGCCAGATGGACCCGGATCTGGTGCGTGCGCCCGGTTTCCAGCCGGCATTCGAGCAAGGTGGCGCCGGCGAAGCGCTCGAGCACCGCGTAATGCGTGCGCGCTTCCTTGCCGCCGGTGCGGACGATGGCCATTTTCGTGCGCTGCACGGCATGGCGGCCCAGCGGCGCATCGACCGTGCCGTCGCGCTCGACCGCGCCCAAGGCGAGGGCAAGGTAGTGCCGCTGCACCGAGCGCGCCTGCATCTGGCGCACCAGGTCGGTCTGCGCCGTCAGGGTCTTCGCCACCACCAGCAGACCGCTGGTGTCCTTGTCCAGGCGATGCACGATGCCGGCGCGGGGAATGCCGGCCAGCTGCGGCGCATGATGCAGGAGCGCATTGAGCAGGGTGCCGGAAGGATTGCCGTTGCCCGGATGGACGACCAGTCCGGCGGGCTTGTCGATCACGATCAGGTCGTCGTCCTCGAACGCGACGGCGAGCGCGATGTCTTCCGCCGCGTCCGCGGAAGTCGGCGCTGAAAGGACGGCAAAATTCGCGGCGAAGTCGATGCGCTCTCCGCCATAGACCTTGCGCTTGGACTCGGCCGCGGCCCCGTCCACGCGAATCAGGCCGTCCTTCAGCCAGCCCTGCAGGCGGCTGCGCGAATGCTCGGGGAACAACCTCGCCAGAGTCGCGTCGAGGCGCCAGCCGGCGCAATCGAAGGGCACCGCAAGGCTCTGGGGCGGCGCAGGGCTTGGGCTATAATCGGCCGGAAATTCATGCGAGGTTTTCACCATGCGTAGTTTAGCGGCATTCCTGCGGGCGATCGCCCCCATCGTAGTCATCGGCGCAAGCCTCGGCGCAGGCCTGCTGGGTGGTTGCGGCCTGCTGCCCGACCAGATCGACGAGACCTCGAGCTGGTCTGCCAACAAGCTCTACAGCGAAGCCAAGAATTCCATGGCCGAGGGTGCCTACGACAAGGCCATCAAGTATTTCGAAAAGCTCGAAGCCCGCTTCCCGTATGGTCGCTACGCACAACAGGCGCAGCTTGAAGTCGCCTACGCGTATTTCCGCCAGGGCGAGGTGGCGTCGACGATTGCCGCCTGCGATCGATTCATCCGCCTGCACCCGAACCACCCCAACGTCGATTACGCCTACTATTTGAAGGGCCTCGCCAACTTCAACGAAGATCTCGGCCTGCTCGGCTACGTGAGCCAGCAGGATCTCACCGAGCGCGACCCCAAGGCCGCGCGCGACTCCTTCGAGGCCTTCAAGGTGCTGGTCGCCAAGTACCCGGAAAGCAAATACACGCCGGACGCCACTGCGCGCATGAAGTACCTGGTCAATGCCATGGCCTCGAATGAGGTGCATGTCGCCCGCTACTACATGAAGCGCGAAGCCTACGTTGCGGCGCTCAACCGCGCGCAAACCGCGGTCAAGACCTACCCTGACGCTCCGGCCAACGAAGAAGCCCTGTTCATCATGATCAAGGCTTACGACGCACTCGGCATGACCGCCCTGCGCGACGACACCGAGCGCGTGATGCGCAGAAACTTCCCCGCCAGCGAGTACTATGCGCGGGGACTGAACACGAACACGCCCTGGTGGAAACTCTGGTAGGCCGCTGAGCGACGCACCTTGCTGGGTTTAGCCACGTGCGACGCGTCGTCAGAGCTTGTGAAGAAATCGTAGCGAGCGGGCCGCAGCGGGGTGCGGCCGGAGCGCAGCTACCGGAATGTACGTCGTTGTACATGAGGATAGCGAGCACCGCCCAAGCCCCGATCCGGCACGCGCAGTAGATTTATTCATAAGCTCCAAGGAGAACCCGCATGCCCGTCGACATCCAGTCGCCCGCCCTTTGTCTCGGCATCGTCGGCACCGGCGCCATGGGTCGCGGCATTGCCCAGATCGCGGCGCAGGCGGGCATCCGCGTACTGCTTTACGACGCGCTGCACGGCGCCGCCACCGGCGCGCGGGAAACCGTGATCGCCACGCTGGAAAAGCTTGCCGGCAAGGGCAAGATCACGGCCGAAGCCCTGTCTGCTGCCTCGGCCAAACTGGAGGTCGTGCCGCGCCTGGACGGGCTGGCCTCCGCGCACGTCATTGTCGAAGCGATTGTCGAAAACCTCGATGTCAAGAAGGCCCTGTTCCAGCAACTGGAAGACATCATCGCCGCCGACTGCATACTCGCCACAAATACCTCCTCGCTCTCCGTGACCTCGATCGCCGCCGCCTGCAAACGGCCCGAACGCGTCGGCGGATTTCACTTCTTCAATCCCGTGCCGTTGATGAAAATCGTCGAGGTCATCGACGGCCTGCTCACCGCACCGTGGGTATCGGCGGCGCTGCTGTCGCTGGGGCAGCGCATGGGCCACACGGCAGTCGCAGCCCGCGACACGCCCGGTTTCATCGTCAATCACGCCGGCCGCGGTTTTGTCACCGAAGCGCTGCGCGTGCTCGGTGAAGGCGTCACCGATTTCCGCGAGATCGATCGCATCATGCGCGAAGCCGCGGGCTTTCGCATGGGACCCTTCGAACTCATGGACCTCACCGGGCTCGATGTTTCGCAGCCGGTAATGGAGTCCATCTACAACCAGTACTACCAGGAGCCGCGCTACCGGCCCTCGCCCCTCGCCGCGCAGCGCCTGGCCGGCGGCTTGCTGGGGCGCAAGACCGGACGCGGTTTTTACAGCTACGCCGATGGCGTCGCCGAGACCATGCCCGCGGCCGCCGTGCCGGCTGTCAGGCCGGCCAGCGTCTGGGTCAGCCAGACCCATCCGGAATGGGGGGATGTCCTGCGCGACATCGCCTCAGCCGCCGGTATCGCAGTCGAAACCGACTACATGCCGAGCAGCGGCGCCCTGTGCGTCGTGACGCCGCTGGGCACCGACATCACCACCTGCTGCGTCGAGCAGGGCCTGGACCCGCGCCACACGGTTGGCATCGACTGCCTGTTCGGCATTGCCGCGGCCAAGGGCGTGCGCCGCAGCGTGATGACGACACCGCTGACCACGCCGGCCATGCGCGACGCGGCGCACGCCATGTTCGCCGCCGACGGCAGCGCCGTCAGCGTGATGCGCGACAGTGCGGGCTTCGTCACCCAGCGCATAGTCGCCTGCATTGTCAACATCGGGTGCGACATCGCCCAACAGGGCGTGGCCAGTCCGGCCGACATCGACCGCGCAGTCAATCTCGGCCTGGGCTACCCCAAAGGCCCCCTGGCCTTCGGCGATGCACTGGGCGCCAGGAACATGCTGGCGATCCTCGAAGCCATGCTGGATTTTTACGGTGACCCGCGCTACCGCGCCAGCCCGTGGCTGAAGCGCCGCGCGCTTCTCGGCGTATCCCTGCTCACCGAAGAAAGCTGAGAGCTTGTGAATAAATCTACTGCGCGTGCCGGATCGGGGCTTGGGCGGTGCTCGCTATCCTCATGCACAACCACGTGCTCCGGTAGCTGCGCTCCGGCCGCACCCCGCTGCGGCCCGCTCGCTACGATTTCTTCACAAGCTCTGAGCACTGCGCCGCGCCCCTGCGGCGCTCAGTCCACGACGAAACGGAACTGATCGCGTCCGTGCCCGCCGAAGAAAATCGTGTCGCCGGGACTCAGCACCACCTCGCTCACGGGCGACTCGATCCGGGCATTGAGGAAAGTGCCGTTGGTCGACCCGAGGTCGCGCAAAACCGCCTTGTGGTCGATGATGCCGATCCATGCATGATGGTATGAAGCCCGCGGGTCGGAGATGACGATATCGTTCTTTGGGTCACGCCCCACGGTGATCCCGGCGGCCGTTACGGCAAAGCTGTGGTCCTTCTGGCTGCCGCCGACGCAAACCAGCCGGGCCGCCTTCTGCGGCGGCAGGGGCGCGGCGTCGCGATGCAGTGGCGCATGGACAGCGCCGTCCGCGGCCCCGCGAATATGGACCCGTGTCGCATTGGGATCAAATTTGGCTTCCAGCGGGCTGGTGGCCGGGTGGGCCGTCGGCTGCGCAGCGGGGCCGGCGGCGGGACGGGGAGCGGCGGACGCCGCCCCGGCGCGATACGCCGCCTCCAGCGCCTTGGCCCTCTGCGCGCGGCGGTGCCGATCCCACTGGCTTAAGCCGATGCCGATCAGAACGAGGACAAACAAACCCCAGAAAACATATTCCTTGACCACTTGCGAATCTCCATGACGCCTGGCAAAAACAGGAGTGAATCACGGCTGGCCACATGGCCCAGTGCCTGATGCCAACGAGAGAATGACAATTTCAAGAATAGCAGGAAACATTAGTGAATGGGCATACCGCAAGCTTCAGGCGCCGCGCTGGCGCCGCGCCTCGAACAGGCAGATGCCGGCCGAGACGGAAACATTGAGGCTTTCCACGCTGCCGTGCATCGGAATCCGCGCCAGTTCGTCGCAGGTCTCGCGGGTCAGGCGGCGCATGCCGTCGCCCTCGGCGCCGAGCACCCAGGCACAGGGGCCCTTCTGGTCGATGGCATAGAGTTCCTTGTCCGCCTCGCCCGCCGCGCCGATGACCCAAATGCCGCGTTCCTGCATTTCGCGCAAGGACCGCGCCAGGTTGGTCACCACGATGTAGGGCACACTGTCGGCGGCGCCGCTGGCGACCTTGATCACCGTGGCATTGAGCCCACAGGCCTTGTCCCTGGGCGCCACCACGGCATGTGCGCCGGCGGCGTCGGCCGCGCGCAGGCAGGCGCCGAGGTTGTGCGGATCGGTGATGCCGTCGAGCACCAGCAGCAGCGCCGGTTCGGTGAGGCCGTCGAGCACGTCGTCCAGCGTGATGTGCTTCGCCTGCGCCGCGACCTTCGCCACGACGCCCTGATGTTGTGTGCCGCCGGCGAGGCCGTCGAGCCGCTTGGCATCGCTAAGGATCACGCGCACGCCATGGGCTTCGGCCAGCTTCAGCAGGTCGCGCATGCGGCCGTCCTGACGGCCCTCGGCGACGGTGATCTCCTTGACGTCGTCGGCCGCGTGGCGCAGCTTGGCGGTAATGGCATGAAAGCCGTGAATCAGTCGCGTTTCACTCATTGCCTGCCTCGTTGATGATCCGCACTTCCCGTTGCGGGAAAGGAATGGAAATCCCCGCCTGCTTGAAATCGCGCCAGATGGCGAGGTTTATTTCGGAACGCAACGGCCCCGTGCCGTTGCCGGGGTCGTCGATCCAGACCCCGAGCTCGAGATTGATGCCGGAATCGGCGAATTCCTTGAGCAAAACCGCCGGCGCCGGCTCAACGAGCACGCGCGGCTGGGCCTGTGCCGCTGCCACCATGATCGCCATGGCACGCTCCAGGTCGCTGTCGTAGGCTACCTGCACCGGCAATGCAACGCGCATGGTCGGATCGCTGTAGGACTCGTTCTGCACCACCGACCCGACCAGAAGTTCGTTGGGCACCAGTGCTTCGAGGCCGGTCGCGCTCTTCACCACGGTATAGCGCGTGGTGATGCGCGTCACCACGCCGCGATCGGCGCCGACCGTGATCGTATTGCCGATGCGGATCGAATGGTCAAGCAGGATGATGAAGCCCGACACATAGTTGCTGGCGATCTTCTGCAGGCCCAAGCCGAGGCCGACGCCCAGCGCGCCGCCGAACACAGAAAGCGTGGTGAGGTCGATGCCGACCAGGGGCAGGACGATCAGCACCGCAAGCACGATCAGCAGCGCCTTGGTCAGCCGCGCGAACACCTGGCGCAGGTTGTCGTCGAGCCCGGCCGCCCGGTCGAGCCGCGCTTCGATGGCGCTGGAAAGCCAGAGGGCGGCAAGGATCGTGGCCGAAACCGCGAGCAGGCCCTGCAGCAGGTCCCACAAGGTGAGCTTCTGCTTGCCGACGTGAATGCTCACCGACTCGATCAGCGCGATCAGGTCCGGCAGCAGGCCGGTGATGTGCAGGGCGACGACGGCCCACACCAGCATGGCGAACATCCGCTCGAATGAAGCCAGCCAGGCGGCGCCGACCAGGCTGACGCGCAGCACGTAAAAAACCGTGCGTATCACCGCCAGCGAGCCCAGCAACGGAATCGCCAGCGAAAACAGGCCGACGCTGATCCACTCGTGGGCCACTGCGCGCGCGGGCAGCAGCAGCAACAGCGCCAGCACGGGAAAGGCGATGCGCTGCAGTCCGCCGTGACCAAGTTCCCAGGCGCGGCCCTCGATCGGCTGGCGGCGCCGCAGCAGACGTTCGCCGAGCAGCGCCAGCAGCAGGCATCCGGCCAGGACCAGCAGTTGCCAGCCGAGGTCGGCTTCGTTCAGGTAAGCCTGCAATTCCTGTAATACCCGGGCGATGGGGCCCTGTTTCATTTCAATGCTCTCCGTTCATCTTCTGCGCGTCGTCGCGATGTCGCCGCCAGTTGTCCAGGTAGCGCCGCGCCAGCGCCGGATTGCCGCGCAGGATCAGCAGGTTTTCCGCATTGCGCGCCTGCGCCGACCAGGTGAAATTGTAGCTACCGGTGATGACGACGGCGTCGGGCTGCGCGGCGTCGATCAGCATCACCTTGTTATGGGCGACAGCGTAGCGGGTTTCCAGCCAGACCGGAATGCCGCCCTCGGCCAGCAACGGCAGCAGCGACTTGTCGCTCTTTTCCAGCATCTCGCGGTCGGCCAGGATTTCCACCGCCATGCCGCGCGCCCTGGCCTCCTGCAACGCCTTCGCGATCGAACGGCTGGTCAGCAGGTAGGCCTGGACATGGATGCTTTCGCGCGCCTTGCCCAGTGCCCGCACGATGGCGCCCTCGGCATCGTCCCAAGGCGTGAACAGTACTTCCACGGTCCCTGTCGCCGGCAGCGGCGTGGCACCAGCGCCGACTGTCAGGCATAGCAGCAGCGCGGCAAGAAAACGTTTCACTTGGTCCGTTCCAGCACGGCCGCATAGAAGGCATCCGTGCCGTGCTTCTGTGGCGACAGGCGCATGTCCTCGCCGCAGTCGATGGCGATGCCCTGCGCAGCCAGGACTTCCTGTGCCGGCATCCGATGGAAATCGGCATGCGTGGCGAGGAAGGCGTTGACGATGCCCTCGTTCTCTTCGGCGAGGATGCTGCAGGTGGCATACACCAGGCGGCCGCCGGGCCGCAGCAGCTTCGCCGCGGCGGCGAGGATGGCGGCCTGCTTGACGACGAGTTCATCAACGCTCTGCGGCGACTGGCGCCACTTGAGGTCGGGGTTGCGGCGCAGAGTACCCAGCCCGGAACAGGGCGCGTCGACCAGCACACGGTCAGCCTTGCCCTGAAGCCGCTTGACGCGCGTATCGTTCTCGCCGGAAAGGCAGGCCGGATGCACGTTGGACAAACCGGCGCGGGCGGCGCGCGGCTTGAGCTTGGCCAGGCGCTTGTCGGAAACATCGAAGGCGTACAGGCGGCCGGTGGAGCGCATCATGGCACCGAGGATCAGCGTCTTGCCGCCGGCGCCGGCGCAGAAATCCACCACCATTTCACCGCGCTTGGGCTGTAGCAAAAAGCCCAGCAGTTGCGAGCCCTCGTCCTGCACCTCGATGCTGCCATCGAGGAAGGCCGGATGTTTTGCCAGGTAGGGCTTGGTCTTCAGGCGCAGGCCGAGCGGCGAATACGGGCAAAGCACGGCAACGATACCGTCGGCAGCAAGACGCTGGATCACGGCATCACGTTCGGCCTTGATCGTGTTCACGCGCA
>CAIZKA010000413.1 GCA_903933395.1 uncultured beta proteobacterium
GTACCGACGCCGACGATCGCGCCCGTGATGGTGTGCGTGGTGGACACGGGGATACCCAGCATCGTGGCCATGAACAAGGTAATGGCCCCACCGGTTTCGGCACAGAAACCGCCCACCGGCCGCAACTTGGTAATACGCTGGCCCATGGTCTTGACGATGCGCCAGCCGCCAAACATGGTACCCAGGCCCATCGCCGTGTAGCAGGAAATCACCACCCACATCGGCACCGAATCGCCTGCCTTCATTGTTCCGGCGGCTAGCAGCAGCATCCAGATAATGCCTATCGTTTTCTGTGCGTCGTTGCCCCCATGGCCGAGGCTGTAGGCAGCTGCCGACAACAGTTGCAGGCGACGGAAGCTCTTGTCCACCTTGCGCGGGGTACTTCGGTTGCAGATCCAGGACACCACCACCATCAGCGTGCCGCCAAGGAGAAAGCCGAGCAGCGGCGCAATCAGGATGAAAGCCACCACCTTGCCGATGCCGGCCCAGACCAGAGATCCCGTGCCGGCCTTGGCCATTGCCGCGCCGGCCAACCCGCCGATCAGGGCGTGGGATGAGCTCGACGGAATGCCGTAGTACCAGGTAATGATGTTCCACGCTATGGCGCCTATCAGGGCGCCAAACACCACATAGTGGTCGACGATGGCCGGATCGATGGTGCCTTTGCCGATGGTGCTGGCCACCTTGAGCTGGAACACCGCGATGGCGACGACGTTGAAGAAGGCTGCCCAAGCCACCGCGTGCTGAGGTTTCAACACACCGGTCGAAACAATGGTGGCGATCGAATTCGCCGCATCGTGAAAGCCGTTCATGAAATCGAAGGCCAGTGCCAGCAGCACCAGTACCACGATTACCGTCAGACTCATTTCGACCGCTTGCATGACGGTCGCTCAGGAGTTCTCGAGGATGATGCCCTCGATGATGTTGGCCACGTCTTCGGCTCGATCGGTTACCGACTCAAGCAGCTCGTAGATGCCCTTCATCTTGATCAATTGACGCACATCCATCTCTTCCCGAAACAGCTTGGTAATGCCTGTGCGCATGGCGCGGTCAGCGTCGGATTCGAGCTGGTCGATTTCGCGACAGAGCTTCAACATGGCCGGCGCATTGTCCATCTTGTGCAACAGGATCACGGTGGATCGGACCCGCTCACAACTTGAGGCGACGATATCCGAAAGCTGTGTCGCTTCAGGCGTCAGCTGACGTATGTCGTATAGATACATCGCTTCGGCGAAATCCTGGATCAGGTCAAGGATATCGTCCATGCGCATGATCAGCTGGTGAATCTCGTCGCGATCCAGCGGGGTGTTGAACGAGGTGTGCAGCAGCGCAATGGTTTCGTGGGTGATCTTGTCGGCGGTGGTCTCGATCTCGTCGATGGCCTGCACGTGCTGTGCCAGCACGTCATGACCTTTGCCCAGATCATCCACCAGCGCGACCAGTTGCCGGCCGCCCTTGACGATGAGGTCGGCGTGGGCATTGAACAAATCGAAAAACTTGGCCTCTCTGGGCATCAATCGGGAGAACATCGGTCACCGCCACTCGCAAAAAAACACGCGGAGTTTATCAGCTAATGACCGCCAGCCCCGCATCCGGCCAACTGGTAGAATTCTGCCTTGCCGCTCCTGCCGGCTAATCCGTTTTCGCCTCAACCGCCATGAAACGCAACCGCCTTCCCCGCCGCGCCCGGCAGACACCCGAATCCGAGCTTCTCACCCGTCTCGCGACCCGGCTCAGCCAGTCATCGAACCGGGTTGAGGAC
>CAIZKA010000414.1 GCA_903933395.1 uncultured beta proteobacterium
GGCGTTCTCCGTGCCGTGGCCGTAGCACAGGCCGGCCTCGTTGAAGCGGCTGACCGCCCAGCGCAGCCAGTCGCGAATCGTGACCAGTTCGTCGGTGGCGCTGTTGATCATGAGCGTGAGGGGCCTCCAGCGCGGCGGACGAAGCGACCAGTGGCCGTCGAGCGCAGCGAGCTGACAGTCACCCCCGCCCGGGCGGGGGTTGGGGGGTGGGGGCGACTAAATTGCTTTCTTGTCATTGGGGGATGCTTGGGACAAAAGCAGGCGCTCGAAAGTCAGTTCGTAGATGCGTGCCAGCGGTTCGAGGTCGGCGACGGCGATGCACTCGTCGACCTTGTGGATGCTGGCGTTGATCGGACCGAATTCCACGAGTTGCGGGCAGATGTCGGCGATGAAGCGGCCATCCGACGTGCCGCCGGTCGTGGATAGTTCCGTGGCAATCCGGGTTTCGGCGGCCGCCGCGGCCATCAGCGCCGCGCAGAGTTCGCCGCGCGGCGTCAGGAACGGCCTTGCGCCCAGCGTCCAGGCGATGTCGTATTCGAGTTCGTGGCGGTCGAGCAGGGCATGCACGCGCGATTGCAGGTCCTCGACCGTGCTGGCGGTGGAGAAGCGGAAATTGAAGTCGATGACGAAGCTGCCGGGCACGACGTTGCCGGCACCGGTGCCGGCATGGGCGTTGGAGATCTGGAAGCTGGTCGGCGGAAAATACTCGTTGCCGAGGTCCCAGGAGGTCGCTGCGAGTTCGGCCAGGGCCGGGGAAGCCAGATGCACCGGGTTTTTCACCAGGTGCGGGTAGGCAACGTGGCCCTGGACGCCGCGCACCGTGAGCTTTGCCGAGAGCGAGCCGCGGCGGCCGTTCTTCATGGTGTCGCCGAGGCGGCTTACGCAGGTCGGCTCGCCGACGATGCAGTAGTCGAGGGTTTCATTGCGCGCTTTTAGCGCCTCGACCACGCGCACCGTGCCGTCGACGGCGTCGCCTTCCTCGTCGGAGGTGAGCAGCAAACACAAGGAGTCGGCGGTGGCCGCATTTGCCAACCCGCGGCGATTAATCAGCCTTTCCATCGCGACGATGCAGGCAGCGATCGAACTTTTCATGTCGGCGGCGCCGCGGCCGTACAGGTGTCCGTCACGCACGACCGGCTCGAATGGTGGCGAGGTCCATTGCTCCAGCGGACCGGTGGGCACCACGTCGGTGTGGCCGGCGAAGCAGATCAGGCGGCCTCCGGTGCCGCGCCGCGCCCAGAGGTTCGAGACGCCGCCGGCATCGATGCGCTCGATCTGAAAACCCAGCGGAACCAGCCAGGAGGCGATCAGGTCGAGGCAGCCGGCATCTTCCGGCGTTACCGAAGGGCGCGCGATCAGTGCCCTGGCTTTTTCCAGGACCGGCATCAGTCTTCCATGTTCAGCTTGAAGTCGCTGAAGGATCCCGGTGCGACAGATTTGGTGTAGTCGGGCGCCGCAGACGGATCGACGGCGGCCTTGCTCGCCGGGGCCGCAGCGGGGGCGGCCGCGGCGTTGTTGATTACCTGCTGCAGGTTATTGGCCGAGTCGGCGTTGGCGAGCGCTTCGTCGATCGTGATGGTGCCGCTATGGTATAGATTGAACAGACTTTGCTCGAAAGTCTGGCTGCCTGGCACCATGCTCTTTTCCATGGCGTCCTTGATCTCGGCGAGGTCGCCCTTTTCGATGAGCTCGGCAATGTAGCGCGAGTTGATCAGCACCTCGATGGCCGGGATGCGCCCGCCATCGGGCTTTTTGCAAAGGCGCTGCGAGATCACGCATTTGAGCGTTACCGACAGGTCGGCGAGCAGCGACGGGCGGTTCTCCAGGGGATAGAAACTGATGATCCGGCTCATGGCGTGGTAGCTGTTGTTGGCGTGCAGCGTCGCCAGGCACAGATGACCGGACTGGGCGTAGGCGATGGCCTGGCTCATGGTGTCCTTGTCGCGGATCTCGCCGATGAAAATAACGTCCGGCGCCTGGCGCAGGGCGTTCTTCAGGGCGATCTGGTAGGCCTTGGTATCTGTGCCGACTTCGCGCTGGTTGACGATGGATTTCTTGTTCTTGAAGAGGAACTCGAGCGGATCTTCCAGCGTCAGGATATGGCCCGAGGCGTTCTCGTTGCGGTGGTCGATCATCGAGGTCAGCGTGGTCGACTTTCCCGAGCCGGTGGCCCCCACCATCAGGATCAGGCCGCGCTTTTCCATGATCACGTCTTTCAGCACCGGCGGCAGACCGAGGGTCTCGAATCTGGGGATATCCACCGGGATGTAGCGCGCCACCATGGCCAGCGTGCCGCGCTGGAAGAAGCAGGAGAGCCGGAAAACGCCGACGTCCGGGGCCACGATGCGCGTCTGCAGTTCCTTCTCGCGATCGAGTTCCGCCATCTGGTCCTCGCTGAGGACTTCGCCGAGAAGGTTGCGCACGGTCGTCGGGTCGAGGATGGTCGGATTGATCGGCAGCGAATTGCCGAGCAACTTGATGGTGATCGGGGCGCCGACGGAGAGAAACAGGTCCGAGGCCTTTTTCTCTGCCATCAGGCTGAACAGTCTTTGCATCGTTCCCATGTGCTTGTCTCCGGTGGGTGTGGCGTGCCGCGCTCAGTCGCGCAGCAGTTCGTTGATGCCGGTCTTGGCCCGCGTCTGGGCGTCGACGCGCTTGACGATGACCGCGCAGTAAAGGCTGTACTTGCCGTCCGCCGAGGGCAGGTTGCCGCTGACCACCACCGAGCCTTCCGGAATGCGGCCGTACATCACTTCGCCGCTGGCGCGATCGTAGATCTTGGTGCTTTGGCCAATATACACGCCCATCGAGATCACGCAGTTGTCTTCGACGATGACGCCTTCGACGACTTCCGAGCGGGCGCCGACGAAACAGTTGTCGCCGATGATGGTCGGGTTGGCCTGCAGCGGTTCCAGCACGCCGCCGATGCCGACGCCGCCCGACAGATGTACGTTCTTGCCGATCTGCGCGCAGGAACCGACCGTGGCCCAGGCGTCGACCATGGTGCCTTCGTCGACATAGGCGCCGATGTTCACGAAGCTGGGCATCAGCACCACGTTCTTGCCGATGAAGCTGCCACGCCGGGCGACGGCGGGAGGCACCACGCGGAAGCCGCCCTTCTCGAAGCTGTAGGTATCGTATTGGGCAAACTTGTTGGGCACCTTGTCGAAGTAGCGCATCGGGCCGGCATCCATCAGTACATTGTCTTCGAGGCGGAAGGACAGCAGCACGGCCTTCTTGATCCACTGGTGGGTGGTCCATTGGCCGTCGATTTTCTCGGCGACGCGCAGGGTGCCCGAATCGAGTTCGCCAAGGACATGCGCCACGGCATCGCCGAAGCGCGCCGGTGCGGAGCCCGGATTCAGGTTGGCGCGGTCTTCCCACGCTTCTTCGATGATCTGCTGGAGTTCGTTCATGGCGGTTTCTTTCACAGGGACAGACAAAAATCGTTGATGCGGCGCGCGGCATCGAGACATTCCTCGTGCGACGCCACCAGGGCGATGCGGATGAAATTGGCACCGGGATTGACTCCGCCGGCTTCGCGCGCGAGGTAGCTGCCGGGCAGCACCACGACATTCTTCTGGCGCAGCAGTTCGCGGGCAAAGTCGGTATCGGCGATCGGCGTTCTGGCCCAGAGGTAGAAGCCTGCATCGGGAATCCGGCAATCGAGGTGATGGGCGATCAGCGGCGTCACCTCGTGAAATTTTTCGGCATACATGCGACGGTTGTCGCGGACATGGGCTTCGTCCTTCCATGCCGCAATGCTGGCTGCCTGCACCGCCGGATTCATGGCGCTGCCGTGATAGGTGCGATAGAGCAGGAATTTCTTCAGGATGGCCGCGTCGCCGGCAACGAAGCCCGAACGCAGGCCCGGCACGTTGGAGCGCTTGGAGAGGCTGGAGAAGGTGACGAGGTTGCGGTAGTCGCTGCGGCCCAGTTTCGCCGCCGCGGTGAGTCCGCCCAGCGGCGGTTTTGCTTCGTCGAAATAGATCTCCGAATAGCATTCGTCGGAGGCAATGACGAAGCCGTGGCGGTCGGAAAGCTCGAACAGCGTCTTCCACGATTCCAGATCCATGACCTTGCCGGTCGGATTGGCCGGAGAGCAGACATATACCAGTTGCACGTTGCGCCAGGTGGCCTCCGGCAGCGTGCTCCAGTCCATCTCGAAGTCGTCGTGCGGCAGGGTATTGAGGAACACCGGTTCCGCGCCGGCGAGCAAGGCGGCACCTTCGTAGATCTGGTAGAAGGGATTCGGGCAGACCACCCGGGCCCGGCCCGGGCCACGGTCGATGACGGTCTGGGCGAAGGCGAACAGGGCTTCGCGCGAACCGTTGACCGGCACGACCTGGGTCACGAAATCCGGTGTCGGCACTTCATAGCGGCAGCCGATCCAGGCGGCAATGGCCTGGCGCAAGGCGTCGGAACCCTGGGTGGTCGGATAGTTGGCGAGACCGGCGAGGTTGTCGGCCAGCGCCCGCTGGATGAACGGTGGCGTCGGATGCTGCGGTTCGCCTATCGACAGCTTGATCTCGCCAAGAGTCGGCGCCGGCGGCACGCCGGCAAACAGGTGGCGCAGCTTTTCGAAGGGGTAGGGCTGCAGGCGGGCGAGGTCGGGATTCACGGCTGGATTGTCGGCGTTGCGAAGTTAAGCATTATACGAGAGCGATCCGCGCGTCGATGTCCGTCGATTTCCGGTAAATTGCAAGTTTTGCAGCGTGCGAGGAGGCAGGCATGGGACAGATGATCGATTTCAAGCGACCGGATGGCAACACCTGCCGCGGCTATCTCGCGATGGCGGGCCAGGGCCGTCCCGGAATTGTCGTCATTCAGGAATGGTGGGGACTCAATGACCAGATCTGCGGCGTGGCCGACCGCTTTGCCCGCGCCGGATTCAACGCACTGGCGCCCGACCTGTTCAAGGGCCGCGTGACACAACAGCCCGACGAGGCCAGCCACCTGATGAACGGCCTCGATTTTCCCGGCGCCACGCACCAGGATATTCGCGGGGCGGTGGATCATCTTCGCGCAATGGGTGAGAGTGGCGGCGGCAAGGTCGCCGCGATGGGCTTTTGCATGGGCGGCGCGCTGACCATCGCCGCCGCCGTGCATGTGCCGAACCTCGCGGCCGGCGTGTGCTTCTACGGCATTCCGCCCAAGGAGTTCGCCGACCCGGCCAACATCCGGATTCCCTTCCAGGGCCATTTCGCCAGCAAGGACGACTGGTGCACGCCGGCCGCCGCCGACGTGCTCGAAGCCGCCATGCGCGCCGCCGGCAATCCGCCGGAACTGTTTCGCTACGAAGGCGATCACGCTTTCTTCAATGAGCGGCGTGCTGATGTCTATGACGCCAATGCCGCCACCCTGGCCTGGGAACGCATGATGACCTTCCTCGGCAAAAACCTGGTCTGATCCATGCCCTCACCCGAACTGACGCCCGCCGACTGGGTAAATATCAGCCTCACCGAGGCAATGCTGGCGCGCGAC
>CAIZKA010000415.1 GCA_903933395.1 uncultured beta proteobacterium
GGACGAGATCGAGGTCATCGAAACCGTTGCGAGCCTGGCCGCCATTTGCCTCGAGCGAGCCGAAGCCGAACAGGCGCTGCGGCAGCAGGAAGAGCAGGCCCGCACCCTGCTCGCGGAAAACGAAACCATCCTCGATAATGCACTGGTCGGCATCGTCTATCTCAAGCACCGGCAAGTTGTCTCCTGCAACCGCCGCCTGGAGGAAATTTTCGGCTACGAACCCGGCGAACTGGTCGGGAAATCATCCGAGGTGTTCTATGACACTCGCCAGCGCTTCGAGGCCATCGGCGAGGATGCCTACCGGGTCGCGCCCAGGAGCAAGGCCTTCAGCACCGAGCTGATCCTCAAGCACAAGGACGGCACACTGTTCCGCGGCGCGCTGAACGGCCGGGTGCTCGATCCCGCGCACCCCCATGAAGGCAGCATCTGGGTGTATGCGGACATTTCCGAGCGTTACAAGGCCGAGCAGGAAGTCCGCAAGCTGCTGCAGGCCCTCGAGCAAAGCCCGGTCTCGATCGTCATTACCAACCGCGAGGGCTTGATCGAGTACGTCAACCCGCGGTTTACCAAAGTCACCGGCTACACCGGGGCGGAAGCCATCGGCCAGAATCCGCGCATTCTCCAGTCCGGTGAAACACCTCCCGAGACCTATGAGCAACTCTGGCAGACCCTGCTCGCCGGCAAGGAATGGCGCGGCGTGGTGCGCAACAGGCGCAAGAACGGTGAACTGTTCTGGGAAGAAGCCTCCATCTCGCCGATCCTCGATGACAAGGGAGAGGCGACGCATTATCTGGCGGTCAAGGAAGACATCACCGAGCGCAAGCGGATCGAAGATGAGTTGGAGCAGCATCGGGCGCATCTGGAAGACCTGGTGGAGCGACGCACGGCCGACTTGAGTGCCGCGCTGGCCGCCGCCAAGGTGGCCGATCAAGCCAAGGATGCCTTCCTCGCCAATGTCAGCCACGAACTGCGCACGCCGCTGAATGCCGTAATCGGCCTCTCGGAACTGGCGCGGCGCATCAGCACCGACCCGCGCCAGCAGGATTACCTCGACAAGGTCACCGGCGCCGGCAAGAGCCTCGCCGGCATCATCAACGACCTGCTCGATCTATCGAAGATTTCCGCCGACCGCATGGAACTCGAAGAAAAGACCTTCGGCCTGCGCGCACTGGTCCAGCGCAACCGCTCGGTGATGGAGCACCGCGCCACGGAAAAAGGTCTTGAGCTGATCGAGGAGATCGACGACGCCGTACCCGATGTACTGGTCGGCGACCCCTTGCGGATCGAGCAGATCCTGTTGAATCTGCTCTCCAACGCCATCAAGTTCACTCCTGCCGGCCACGTCAGGCTGCGCATCAGTCTCCATGCCCGCACGGAAGGGCGTGCCTGCCTCAGCATCGATGTCGAAGACACGGGCATCGGCCTGGCAGAGGAAAGCCTTGCCCGGCTGTTCCAGCCGTTTGCACAGGCCGATGCCTCGATGAATCGCAAGTTCGGCGGCACCGGCCTCGGGCTGGCCTTGTGCAAGCGCCTGGCAGAAATGATGGGCGGCGATATCCACGTCACCAGCCGAGAGGGTGCCGGCGCCACCTTCCACGTCAGGATCTGGCTCGGCCTGGGCGATGTTGCCAAGCTGAAGGAAGACGCACCCGCCACCCGCAATCGGATCCTGCCGGCGAACTACCGGAATGCCGAGGTACTGGTGGTGGATGACCAGCCGCTCAATCGCGAGATAGTCGAGGCCCTGCTGGCAGAGGTCGGCATCACGCCACGCTTCGCGACCAACGGCAAGGAAACGCTCGACATCCTCCAGACAGCCGGCCCGCAGGCCTTCGACCTGGTTCTGATGGATATCCAGATGCCTGTCATGGACGGCCTCACCGCCACCCGCGCGATTCGTACCTGGACCGGCTATGACGCGCTACCGATCGTCGCGATGACCGCACACACCATGGAACACGAAAAGGAGATCAGCAGCACTGCAGGCATGAACGACCATATCGGCAAGCCCTTCGAGACCGCCCATTTCTTCGAGATGCTGGCGCGCTGGATACCGGAGACAAAACAACAATTGCCCACCGGTTCGCCCGAGGCCGAGGCCTTGCCTGCCGCCGTCGGCCTGGCCGCGCTGCGCAGCATCGACACGCAGGCCGGGCTGGCCCGTTTCGTCGGAAACGAACAGCGCTACCGGCACTGGTTGA
>CAIZKA010000416.1 GCA_903933395.1 uncultured beta proteobacterium
CGGCGCATCGAAATAAGTCATCGGCTGCGCCAATTCAGTGGTCTGCCCTGCTCGCGTAATTTCGATGCGGCCCTCGAGCAATGCCACCAGATCGCCATTCTTGTCGGTCCTGCCCCAGAGATCGGTGCCGCGGATGCCGACGGTCGCCGTACCAACGCGGATGGCGACCTCGCGCGGCATGGCACGCTTCAGCGTGGCGGTCGTGAAACGAAAGGCTCCCGCGACGATATCGAGCGCGCCGCGAAAGGATTTTTCCGGCCGCTGGCTGGTCGTGTAAAAAGTGAATTGCGCGACTTCACCCAGCTTGACCCGGCTGCCTTCGGTCAGCATCAGGTAGGCGCGCGCTCCCGGACCGGTACGCAGCACGTCGCCGCTCTTAAGTTCCATCCCGGCGGCGAGCGGCATGCTGCGACCCCCGCGATCGAGCCAGGCCGGCGACTGCACAGCCTCCACGGTTGCGGCGGCGGCCAGCACGGGCGTCGATGACAGCAGTGCGAACGACGCAAGCACGGCGAGAAACGGGCTCATGAACCGCATGCGAATCCTTTCAGCGAGAGCGGGCGGTTATAATTCCACCCCTTGCCAGCAGACAAAACCGACGCTCCGGCCATGCAGGAAAAATATCTCCCGACCGACATAGAACAGGCCGCACAAGCCTGCTGGAACAGCACGCAGGCTTTCCGTGCCCTGGCGGATTCCGCCAAGCCGAAGTACTACTGCCTGTCGATGTTCCCCTACCCGTCGGGCAAGCTGCACATGGGGCACGTGCGGAACTATACCATCGGCGATGTGCTCTCCCGCCACCACCGCATGAAGGGCTACAACGTGCTGCAGCCCATGGGCTGGGACGCCTTCGGCCTGCCGGCCGAGAACGCCGCGATGCAGAACAGCGTGCCGCCGGCGAAATGGACCTGGGACAACATCGCCTACATGAAGAAGCAGCTCCAGTCGCTGGGTTTCGCCCTCGACTGGGAACGCGAACTGGCAACCTGCGCGCCGGAGTACTACAAGTGGAACCAGTGGCTGTTCCTGCGCATGCTGGAAAAGGGAATCGCCTACAAGAAGACCCAGGTGGTGAACTGGGACCCGGTCGATCAGACCGTGCTCGCCAACGAGCAGGTTATCGAAGGCCGCGGCTGGCGCACCGGCGCGGTGGTCGAGAAGCGCGAAATTCCCGGCTACTACCTGGCCATCACGAAATATGCCGACGAGCTGCTGTCGGCGCTCGACACGCTGCCGGGCTGGCCGGAGCGGGTCAAGACCATGCAGGCCAACTGGATCGGCAAGAGCACCGGCGTGCGCTTCGCCTTCCCGTACGAGCTCCCCGCCGCAGGCGGCCAACCGCTTCCCTCCCTTTCAAGGGGAGGGACCGAGGGAGGGGATGGGGTGTCGACGGCGAACAACCAAGACCCATCCCCATCCCTAGCCCTTCCCCTTGAAGGGGAAGGGAACGTTCAGAGTGCCTCCGGCACTGAAAAAGGATTGCTCTGGGTGTACACCACGCGCGCCGACACCATCATGGGCGTGACCTTCTGTGCCGTCGCCGCCGAACACCCGCTGGCGACGCACGCGGCGAAGAACAATCCCGAACTTGCCGCCTTCATCGACGAATGCAAGCACGGCTCGGTCATGGAAGCTGACATGGCGACCATGGAAAAGAAGGGCATGCCGACCGGCATCTTCGTCGACCATCCCCTGACCGGTGACAAGGTCGAGGTCTGGGTCGGCAACTACGTGCTGATGAGCTACGGCGAAGGCGCGGTGATGGCCGTGCCGGCCCATGACGAACGCGACTTCGAGTTCGCGAAAAAGTACGGCCTGGCGATCAGACAGGTCATCGCCGTCGAGGGCGCAGATGGGCCAATGAGCTTCTCTCTGGCCGGCTGGCAGGACTGGTACGCCGACAAACAACTCGGGCGCTGCGTGAATTCCGGCAAGTACGACGGGCTCGACTACGTTGCGGCAACAGCCGCCATCGCCGCCGACCTCTCGACCAAAGGTCTCGGCGCCACCCAGGTGCAATACCGCCTGCGCGACTGGGGCGTCTCGCGTCAGCGCTACTGGGGCTGCCCGATTCCGCTGATCCACTGTGAAGCCTGCGGCACGGTGCCGGTGCCCGACGACCAGTTGCCGGTGAAGCTGCCCGAGGACTGCGTGCCCGACGGTTCCGGCAATCCGCTGGCCAAGCGCGCCGACTTCGTCGACTGCGCCTGCCCGCAATGCGGCAAGCCGGCCAAACGCGAAACCGACACCATGGACACCTTCGTCGACTCGTCGTGGTACTACGCCCGCTACTGCGTCGACCCCGCGACGCGCGCGGCCAACTCGGCCATGGTCGATGCCGGCAGCAACCACTGGATGCCGGCCGACCAGTACATCGGCGGCATCGAGCACGCGATCCTGCACCTGCTCTACTCGCGCTTCTGGACCAAGGTCATGCGCGACCTCGGGCTGGTGAACTACGACGAACCCTTCGCCAACCTGCTGACGCAGGGCATGGTGCTCAACCACATCTTCTCGCGCCGCACCGACAAGGGCGGCATCGAATACTTCGCGCCCGAAGAAGTGGATCTCGTACGCGACGAGGGCGGCCATGTCACCGGCGCGACGTCGAAAGCCGACGGCCGGGCGGTCGATTACGGCGGCGTCGGCACCATGTCCAAGTCCAAGCGCAACGGCGTCGATCCGCAATCCCTGATCGACGAGTTCGGCGCAGACACGGCCCGCTTCTTCATGATGTTCGCCTCGCCCCCGGAACAGACCCTGGAATGGTCGGACTCGGGCGTCGAGGGTGCCTACCGCTTCCTCAAGCGCGTCTGGGCCTTCGGCCACGCCAGCCGCGAACTGGCACGCAGCGCAATGCCGGCAACGCTCGCCGCCGGCCCCGCCGCCCTGCGCCGGGAAATCCACCTGCTGCTCAAGCAGGCCAATTACGACCTCGGCAAGCTGCAGTTCAACACCGTCGCCTCGGCCGCGATGAAAATGCTCAATGCGCTGGAAAAGGCGCTCAAAGACACAAACGCGGATGCCGCCCACGCGCCGGTGCTGGCCGAAGGCTTCGGCATCCTGTTGCGCATCCTGTCGCCGATTTCGCCGCACATCTGCCACGCGCTCTGGATCGAACTGGGCTTCGGCGCCGACATCCTTGCCGCGCCCTGGCCCGAGCCGGTCGACGCGGCCCTGGTGCAGGACGAGGAAGATCTGGTGCTGCAGGTGAATGGCAAACATCGCGGTAACATCCGCATCAAAGTCGGCGCTGACCGCACGGCGATCGAAGCCGTAGCGCTGGCATCGGAAGGCGCCATGAAGTTCATGGAGGGCAAACCGGCGAAAAAAGTCGTCGTCGTGCCCGGCCGCCTGGTCAATATCGTCGTCTAAGCAAGAAGTCGCCCGAGGAGAAAATTATGAGCCCCCACGCCGCCTTGCGTGCCTGGAATTCCGCTTCGCGGGCAGGCAACATTCGTTCGCTGCCCCCCAAGGGGGCGCATGCCTCCCTTGGAACGGCCCTGCAGGAGGCATCCATGCGCGCCGCAAAACTGTCCCTTGTCCTGCTGCTGATCGGCCTCCTGAGCGCCTGCGGCTTCAAGCTGCGCGGCAGTGCCGATCTGCCTGCCCACCAGCTGCCGTTTTCGACGATAGCACTTTCACTGGCCGATACGTCCGAGTTCTACGCCCAGCTCAAGCGCGGCATTGAGGCCTCGTCAAAGGGCACCCGGGTTGTCGATTCCAAAGAAGCCGAAGCCGTCCTGGTGGTACTCGCCGACTCCAGCCAGAAGACCATCCTCTCCCTCAGCTCCGGCGGCAAGGCGCGCGAATACCGCTTGATCAGAACCTTCTCCTTCAAGGTGCAGGCGGCCAACAATTCGGCCGCGCCCGCCGCGCAGGGCCGCTACGTCGATGCGCCCACCGCCCCGCCCAACGAATATGTCCCGCCCAACACCATCGTCCTGCGCCGCGACATCACCTATAACGACGACCTGGTCCTGTCCAAGGAATCGGAAGAAGGGCTGCTCTGGCGCGACATCCAGAACGACCTGGTGCAGCAGTTGCTGCGCCGCCTGGCGGCGGCCAGGCTGCAGACGGTGAAAGTCGACTAGTCCGCATGCAACTGCGGCCCGAACAGCTCGCGGCCCACCTCGAAAAACCGCTGGCGCCGCTCTACCTGCTGCACGGCGACGAGCCGCTGCTGGTCATCGAGGCTGCCGACACGATCCGCGCCGCCGCGCGCAAACAGGGCTTCGAGGAACGCGAAGTCATCGTCGCCGGCACCGGCTTCAAGTGGGACGAACTCTTCCTTGCCGCCGGCAACATGTCGCTGTTCGGCGGCTCCAAGCTGGTCGATCTGCGCATCCCCTCCGGCAAGCCCGGGCGCGAGGGCAGCGAGGCGCTGCAGCGCTACATTTCCACACTGGGCCCGGGCATCGTCACCCTGATCACGCTGCCCGAACTCGAATGGCAGGCGAAGAAGGCGGCCTGGGTCACGGCGCTGTCGAACGCCGGCGTCGCCATCGAATGCAACGCGCCGCCTCCGGCACGCCTGCCACAATGGATCGCCGAGCGCATGGCGCGCCAGAAGCAGAGCGCACCTAAACTTGCGCTGGAGTTCATCGCCGCCCACGTCGAGGGCAACCTGCTGGCGGCGCACCAGGAAATCCAGAAACTCGGCCTGCTCTATCCTCCCGGCGAAGTCTCGCTGGAGCAGATAGAAGGCGCCGTGATGAACGTCGCCCGCTACGATGTCTCGGACCTGCGTGACGCCCTCAAGAACCGCGACACGGTGCGCGCCGCGCGCACCCTGGAAGGCCTCAAGGGCGAAGATGCAGCGCCGCCCCTGGTGCTCTGGGCCCTGGCGATCGAGGCGAGAAACACCACCGCTCCGGCGGCGAAACAGCGGGCGCTCTTGCATGCGGCGAAAATAGACCGCATCATCAAGGGTCTGGCGCGCGGCGACGTCTGGGACGAATTCCTGCAACTGGCCTTACGCTTGACGAGAAGCAAAAGCATTTAGCCACAGAGGACACAGAGAACACAGAGGTAAGACCTCGCATCGCTTCTCTCTGTGTCCTCTGTGATCTCTGTGGCAAAAGAGGTTTTCATGAATATCAAGGACTACATGCAGCAAATCGGCCGCAACGCGCGGGCAGCGTCGCGCGCGACGGCGCGCGCCTCGACGGCGGCCAAGAACACCGCGCTGCTGGCGATGGCAGCGGCGATACGCGAGCGTCGCGGCGAACTGCTCGCCGCGAATGCCGCCGATGTCGCCGAAGCCCGCGCCAACGGCCTCGACGCGGCGATGATCGACCGCCTCACCTTGAACGAGAAGAGTATCGAAGCCATGGCGCAGGGACTGGAGCAGGTCGCCGCCCTGCCCGACCCGATAGGCGAGATCAGCGACATGAAGCGCCGCCCCTCCGGCATACAGGTGGGCAGGATGCGCGTGCCGCTGGGCGTGGTCGGCATCATCTACGAGGCGCGGCCCAACGTCACGGCGGATGCCGCGGCGCTGTGCCTGAAGTCCGGCAATGCCGCCATCCTGCGCGGCGGCAAGGAAGCCCTGCGAGCCAACCAGGCCATCGCTGCCTGCGTGCGTGCGGGCCTCGCCGCCGCCGGCCTGCCGGAGGCGGCGGTGCAGGTCATTGAAACCACCGACCGCGAGGCCGTCAGCCATCTCGTTGCCATGCCAGAATATGTCGACGTCATCGTGCCGCGCGGCGGCAAGGGCCTGATCGAGCGCGTCTCGAAGGACGCCCGGGTGCCGGTGATCAAGCACCTCGACGGCAACTGTCACGTCTATGTCGACGAGGCCGCCGACCCGGACAAGGCCCTGCGCATCCTCGAAAACGCCAAGACCCAGCGCCTGGGCAC
>CAIZKA010000417.1 GCA_903933395.1 uncultured beta proteobacterium
GACCATTCCCTTGCCATCGAGTGTCGTCGAGTATCTCGACATCGCCGCATAGGCAAGCCACCCTAACTCAAAAGTCGGCGCTGGCGAGACGGCGAGATGCGAATCGAAGAAGAGCTCAAGCTCGATTTTCAGGACGTTCTGATACGCCCCAAACGCTCGACGCTGACGTCGCGTTCCGAAGTCGATATTTCACGCGAGTTCACGTTTCGCCATTCCGGGCGGGACTACCACGGCGTGCCCATCATCGCCGCCAACATGGATACGGTCGGCACCTTCGAAATGGCCCGCGCGCTGGCCCAGCATCAGCTCGCGACGGCGCTGCACAAGCACTACGAAGAGCGCGAGTTGATCAGTTTTTTCCAGGCCTTGCCGGAAGCATCGACGGTGTTCTATTCGATGGGCATCACCCGCGAGGATTACGAGAAATTCTGCCGGGTGAAGCAGGAAGTTGGCGACGCCATATCGTATGTCTGTGTCGATGTGGCCAACGGCTACACCAAGTCCTTTGTCGATTTCCTGCGCAAGCTGCGCGAGGCCCATCCGCAGATCACCATCATGGCCGGCAATGTCGTCACCGGCGAAATGGCGGAGGAGCTGATTCTCGACGGCGCCGACATCGTCAAGGTGGGCATCGGCCCCGGCTCGGTGTGCACCACGCGCAAGATGACCGGCATCGGCTATCCTCAGCTCTCGGCAGTCATCGAATGCGCCGACGCCGCGCACGGCCTGGGCGGCCTGATCTGCGCCGATGGCGGCTGCACCTCGCCGGGCGACCTGGCCAAGGCCTTCGGTGGCGGCGCCGATTTCATCATGCTCGGCGGCATGCTGGCCGGACACGACGAATGCATGGGCGAAGTCACCGAGCAGAACAGCGCACGCAAAGTGCGCTTCTACGGCATGAGTTCGCGTGCGGCGATGGACAAGCATGCCGGAGGCGTCGCCAACTACCGCGCCTCGGAAGGCAAAGAGGTCCTGCTCGACTACCGCGGCCCGGTCGAGGACACCCTGTTCGAGATTCTCGGCGGAGTGCGCTCCGCCTGCACCTATGTCGGCGCCCACAAGCTCAGGGAACTTTCGAAACGCACCACCTTCATCCGCGTGGCGCGGCAGCTGAATGAAGTGTTCGGCCAGTCGTAGGCGTTGATGAACAGTCCCATCGCCCTCGGTCGCGCCGCGCTGGTGCTGGCGGCCCTGCTGGCGGCCGCCTGCAGCCAGCCGAAGCAAGCCGCTCTGCCCGCGGGTACAAAAGTTCTGGCGCTGGGCGACAGCCTGACCGCGGCGCACGGAGTCACGCCGGAGCAGGCCTGGCCTGCCCTGCTGGGTCAGCGCAGCGGATGGATCGTGATCAATGCCGGCGTCAGCGGCGACACCAGCGCCGGCGCGCTGCAGCGCCTGCCGGCATTGCTTGAGGAACACAATCCGCAGCTGGTGTTGGTGACCCTCGGCGGCAACGACATGCTGCGGCGGCTGCCGCAAGGACAGACCGTCGCCAACCTGGGACAAATGCTCACACTGGTCAAGGCGCGCGGTGCGAAGGCGGTGCTGCTGGCGACGCCGAAA
>CAIZKA010000418.1 GCA_903933395.1 uncultured beta proteobacterium
CGATCGATAGAGGCATACTGACGCTGTGCCCCGAGATAGGCACGCATGACCTCGATGGCACTGTTCTCATTGCCGCCGATGCGCCTATTGATCAGTTCCTCGATCCCCTCCTCCGTGGCGAAGCGCCAGGCGCCACCCGTCCTTACCAGAGGAATCGGCATCGGCCAGGCATTGACACCCATCAGCAGCACACGACGATCTTCGCCACGGCTTTCGAGTACACGGAACGCGGTCAGTGCCTCCGCCGCTTTCGCGCGAACGACGGCGTTTTCCGCCGCGTCGCCGCTGGCGACCATCTCCTTGTGCCTGTCACCGAAAATTGTCGATAGCGTCGCTTCGTCGTTGGCATTGAGGGCCGCATGCAAGGCGTCGACCGCCGCCTCCGGGGTGGCGAACGTGCGCTGCTCCGCAGCCGTGGCGACCAGCGGCAGGGCCAGCAGGAAGATCAGTGCCAGCCGGCGTAAGCCGGCCTTGATTCCGAATGAGATCATGGGGGTCATCACAATGTTGATTGCACGTAGGGGATTCATGGTCACCTCCTAGCGACGGCCGCCGCCGCCGCGGCCGCCACCACCACCGCCACCGCCGGATCGGGCGCCACCTCCACCGCCGCCGCCGGCGCGGGCGCCACCGCCACCGCTATAACCGCCGCCAGCGCGGGACCCGCCGTAGCTGCCGCCACCCGACATCGAATTGCGGCTCGCGGCACCGCGCGAACTGTCCATCTGTGTCTGGCGACCGGAAGCGCTACTGCCACCGAAGGCGCCGCCACCGGAAGGTTGCGTCGAGGGACGCGCCCCGCCGCCCATGGCACCGCCACCCGCGCCGCCCGCGGGCTGCGTCGACGGACGGGACCCGCTGCCGAAACCGCCGCCGGCTGAACCTGCGTCGCCGACACGACCGCCCGAAGGCTGCCTGCCTATGGAGCCGCTGACCTGGCCAGGTTGCTTGTTGGGCTTCCATTGACTCGACCCGGAGCCGCCGCCCGCAGGCCGCTGGCCCGGCGTACCGGTACCGGCGCCAGGCCGCTGACCCGTCCCAGTGCCCGTACCAGGCCGATTGACGGTATTTCCTCCGCCACTGATGTTGGTGCTGTTGTTGATGCTGATGTTGTTGTTGCTACCACCACCCCAATTGGAGTTGTAGTGGTTGCCATTCCATGCAGCACCGATGGCCGCGCCCCAGATCAAGCCGGTGGCGAAGGCCGCACCGGGAGGATAGGGGTAGTAATAGACCGGGTAGGGTGCCGGATAGTAGCCCCATGACGAATACCCGCCGGTGACGATCACGGTGGTCGGGTTGTACTGCGGCACGTAGATCACCTGCGGATCCGCGGGGACGATCCTGATGACTTCCCTCTCGACCACGATGGTCTGCTTGGCGTCGGACTTGAGATTGCCGACCGCCTGCGTCTTGCGCCGGAACACCTGGATCGCCTCGAGCACCGCGCCCTGGTCGGCGACCACCGCCTCACCCAGATCGGTGGTCCAGTCGAGATCGGCACTCATCATCTTGACGACCTCGGGATAGTTGAGCAGCGACTTCACCGCGTCGTCCCATTTGTCATCGACGGGGAGCTTCGGATCCTTTTTGCGCTTGTCGAGGAAGCGGTCCGCCTGAACCAGTTGCAGGGGATTGGTCGCCGCCGGCAGGATGATGGAGACCAGGTCGTCCGGGTACAGCGCGATGCGGTCAACCAGTTTCTCCAGTGCCGCCGGGGCCGGAGCCGCTGCCACACCGGCCGCAGCGGCAGGGGCTTGTGCATACGCAACCGGCGCGAACATCACGGCAAGAAATGCCGCAATGGCAACCACCCGCAGGGGGCGGCCTTCGCTGCTGGCGGGGGTCAGGGCAGGTAAATGAGTCGTCATGCGGGCTCCACTATGCCGAAGATATATCCGAGGCTAAATACTAGCATGGAAAAATTAAGCTCTGTCACCGGCACCGTCACTACGCGCCACCCGCTCACCTGCAGCTTTCTTCCGGCCACTCGGCAAGGGCTTCACGCAGGCGGCGGGGCCGTACCGTCGGCCGGCGGCGGCGCATCTTTTACGGCCGGCGGCTCGTGCCAGCGCTGCGGCGGAACCAACTTGGCATCGACGGGATCGGCCATGTAATGCGGCGACATGATCTGGACGCCGTACTCGTTGAACACATCCTGGATATTCTGGTGCAGCACGGATATCGTTTCCGCGCGCGGCTTTGCCTTCATGGCGGTGGCGTGACCGACCAGCAGGTACTCCGGGTAATAGTCCGAGAGGGCCGTCTGGAAGACCTGCGGCGCGGGATCCTGCAGGATGCCCGGGGTCCGCCGCGCGGCTTCGATCAGCATCGCCTCGACCTGGCGCCAGGGTGTGTCATAGCCGATCGTGACCTTGGTATCGACGATGAAGCCGCGCCCCTGCACCGCACGCGAGTAATTCTGGATGACCGTGCCGGTGATCAGCGAATTCGGCAAGGCCAGTTCCTGGCCCGTCCCGGTCCGGATGCGGGTGGTAAACATACCCAATTCCGTAACAGTGCCTTCGTTTTCCCCGACGCGGACATATTCCCCCAATCGGACAGTCCGCGTGTAGGTCACGATCAACCCGGCCGCGGCCTGGCCGACGAGGCTCGATGCACCGAGCGAAACCATCAGGCCCAGCAGCACCGACAAGCCCTTGAAGGCCTCGGTCTGGGCACCCGGCAGGTAGGGGTAGGCCATTGCCAGGGCGAACAGCCAGATGACCAGGCCCGCCAGACGGCGGGTCGTCGGCATCGCCTCGGCGTCGAGCCAGCGCGGCGGCGAGCCGCCACTGGCGAGCCGCTCGAGGAAGCCTTCGATCAGGCTGATGAGCGAACGGGCGACGAAGAAAATGGCGATGGCAACGCCGAGTCCGGGAATGGCTCCAACGATGGCCTGCAGGATGTCGACCACGATGCCGATCAGATAGCCGTTCAGGCTCTCCCCCCAGGGGCGGGTATAGGGAAAACGCGAGAGCATGAAACTCAGCCATTCATAACTGAAGATCGTCACCAGCAGCCAGCGCAGCGCGTCGACCAGGCGTCGCACCACCGGGTAGACGTGCCGCTGATCGAGCAGGCCGATGCCGCCCAGTTTCAGGGTCGGCGCCTTGCTCGCGGCAAGCCGGACGAAGACCCGCACCAGCCGGCGGTGCAGCTTTGCCAGGCCCCACAGCAACGCCAGCCATACGGTGGTGGCAACCCCGCCGGCGACCAAAGCCCGGATCAGGTTGTCGGTGCTGCGCGCCTCCTCGGTCTCCGCGATGACCTGCTTGAGGCGCCCCGCGGCAGCGGCTGCGATGTCATCGATCGACTCCTGGCCCAGCGGGTCGACGTCACTCGGGGTGATGGCGAACATATATTTCCGGTCTATGGTGATCTTCTTGCCCTGCTCGATGTTGGTGACCGCCACCTTCCCTTCGAACTCACCAGTGATGATTTCGAGAATATTGCGGCGCGCACGATCGACACGCTCTTCCGGCGATGTGCCGAGAAAGACACCCCGGAAAGTAAACACGTGGCGGTTGTAGACCACCAGATCTGCCGGGGCGGCTGCAGCCCTTGCATTCACCGCTTCCGCCGGATCACGCTTCGGGGCGCCCGCGGCGGGCATGGACAGAAGGCTGCCGGAGATAAGCAGCAGGCAAACCAGAGTGCGCAGCATGGCAGTCAGCTTCATGGTCGGCTTTCTCGCGGCGGCAGAAGATTCAGTCGAGCCGGGGGATCGACATGGAACGGCAGTTCGCAAGCAGGGCGGAAGACAGGAATTTCAGGTGCATAGGCACGAGTATCCCCGACCGTTTCCCCCTCGGTCAAGCCCATCGACAGTCGGCGCTGGCGGTACGGCGTTGAATGGCTGAAACGGACATCGGCGGTCCGGGCAACTCCGGCGTATCGGCCTGCTCCAGACGCGACAACGCCACGCCTTGAATTTCAAGGCGTGGCGTGGCGTTTTTGCTGGCGACCCCACCGGGATTCGAACCCGGGTTCATACCGTGAAAGGGTATTGTCCTAGGCCTCTAGACGATAGGGTCAATACTGTTACTTGGTGGAGGTACGCGGGATCGAACCGCGGACCTCTTGCATGCCATGCAAGCGC
>CAIZKA010000419.1 GCA_903933395.1 uncultured beta proteobacterium
GGCGTCCGACATCATGACCTGCTGCTTTACTTCCAGCAGTTGCGCCGGATGCATGGAGAACTCGCGCAGGCCCATGCCGATCAGCAGCCGGGTGAGCTTCGGGTCGCCGGCCATTTCGCCGCAGACCGCCACCGGCATGCCAACCCGCTGCGCGCTCTGGATGGTCTGTGAAATCAGCTTCAACACGGCCGGGTGCACGGGGTCGTAAAGGTGGGCCACGGAGCCGTCGGTGCGATCGATCGCCAGCGTGTACTGGATCAGGTCGTTGGTGCCGATCGACAGGAAATCCAGGCGGCGCAGGAAGGGTCCGAGCGCCAGGGCCGCGGCGGGGATTTCGATCATGCCGCCGACTTCGACGGCGTCGAATTTCTGCCGTGACTCGCGCAGCTGCAGCCTGGCCAGTTCGATCAGGCTCAGCGCCTGCTCGATTTCCTGGGCATGGGCCAGCATCGGGATCAGCAGGCGAATCCGCCCGTAGTGCGAGGCGCGCAGGATCGCCCGCAACTGCACCAGGAAGAGTTGCGGTTCGGCGAGGCAGAAACGGATCGCGCGCAGGCCCAGCGCCGGGTTGGGCGCGGCGCGGTTGCCGGCGCGATTGCGCAGCGCGCGGGCCTCCTTGTCAGCGCCGATGTCCAGGGTGCGGATGGTGACCGGCTTGCCGGCCATCGCCTTGACCACGCTGCGGTAGGCTTCGAACTGCTCGTCTTCGTCGGGCAGTTCGTCGCGATTCATGAAGAGAAACTCGGTGCGGAACAGGCCGACGCCGTCGGCGCCGACTTCCATCGCCCGCTCGGCGTCCTGCGGCAGCTCGATGTTGGCGTGCAGTTGCACATCCTCGCCGTCGAGCGTGCGCGGCCGGCCTGTCAGCAAACGCTTGAGCTTGGAACGCTCGAGCAGGAGTTCGGTCTTCCTCAGCCGGTACTCGGCGAGCACGCCCGAAGTAGGCTCGACGATCAGCACGCCGCGCGTGCCGTCGACGATCAGCAGGTCATCGTCCTGGATCAATGGACGGGCATGCTGCATGCCGACCACCGCCGGGATCGCCAGGCTGCGCGCGACGATGGCGGTGTGCGAGGTGGAACCGCCCAGGTCGGTGACGAAGCCGCCGATCTTGAGGTTCTTGAACTGGATGGTGTCGGCCGGCGAAAGATCGTTGGCGACCACGATCAGGTCGTCATCGTCGGCGGCGCTCTTGCGCCGCGCCAGCCTGCGCGGCTTGTCCAGCAGCACCCTGAGCACGCGCTCGACGACCTGCACGATGTCCTGCTTGCGCTCGCGCAGGTAGGCATCCTCGAACTCGTCGAACTGGTCGACCACCAGCTGCATCTGCTGCACCATGGCCCATTCCGCATTGCAGCGGCGCTCGCGGATCAGCTCGCGCACGCCGTCGGTGAGCGCCGGATCGGCGAGGATCATGGCGTGGACATCGACGAACGCGGAAAGCTCGGCCGGCGCGCCGGGCACGCTGGCATCGGCGTGCAGCGAGTGGAGCTCGGCGCCGGCGGTGGCCACCGCCTTGTCGAAACGGATCAGTTCGCCGGCCACGTCGCGCTCACGCAACTGGTAGTGCGCAACTTCCAGCAGGGCGTGCGAAACCAGATGGGCACGGCCGATGGCAATGCCGCCGGAAACCGCCTGGCCGTGGAGGCTGAAGGTCATGGCCGCGCCGCGTTCATTCGAACGCTCAGCACGCTGCGCGCGTTTATCACCGGGGACTCCGGATCG
The DNA here is from genome assembly GCA_903933395.1 of uncultured beta proteobacterium. GTDB lineage: Bacteria > Pseudomonadota > Gammaproteobacteria > Burkholderiales > Rhodocyclaceae > Sulfuritalea. Next base: position 1,726 of record CAIZKA010000419.1, read on the forward strand.
GGGAAATTGGCGGCTTCATTCGCTTTCTCCGAACTTGTCGGCGATGAGTTGCAGCAAGGCCTGCATGGCCTCGTCGGCGCGCTCGCCTTCCGTGTCGACCGTCACGGTCGCGCCCTTGCCGGCGGCCAGCATCATCACCCCCATGATGCTCTTGGCATTGATGCGGCGGCTGCCGCGCTCCATCCAGACCTCGCA
>CAIZKA010000420.1 GCA_903933395.1 uncultured beta proteobacterium
AGGGATTGCGGATCGAAACCGACGGCGGTAGCGTGCCCTTGTGGCTGCGCGGCGATGTCACGCGGCTGCGCCAGGCGCTGCTCAACTTTGCCAGCAATGCCGTCAAATTTACCGAGACCGGTTTCATCGCCCTGCGCGCCAGACTGCTGGAAGACGATGGCGTCGAATTGCGGGTGCGCTTCGAAGTGCAGGATAGCGGCATCGGGATCGCGCCCGACCAGATGGGCCGGTTGTTCAAGGCCTTCGAGCAGGCGGATACCTCGACCACCCGCAAGTACGGCGGCACCGGGCTCGGTCTGGTCATCACCCGGCGCATGGCTGAACTGATGGACGGGGAAGTCGGCGCTGACAGCACGCCGGGGACCGGCAGCACCTTCTGGTTTACCGCCCGGCTGCAGCACGGCCATGGCGTCATGCCGAGTGTTCCGGTCGCGGATGCGCAGAACGCCGAGACGCGATTGCGCCAGCACCACGCCGGCGCACGGGTGCTGCTGGCCGAAGACAATCAGATCAACCGCGAAGTGGCGCTGGAACTGCTGCACGGCGCGGGCCTCGCGGCGGACGCCGCCGCCGATGGGCGCGAAGCCCTGGCCAAGGTGCAGGCGCATGACTACGACCTGATCCTGATGGACATGCAGATGCCCGAGATGGACGGCCTCGAAGCCACCCGCGCCATCCGCGCCCTGCCGGGCTGGGCGAGCAAACCGATCCTGGCGATGTCGGCCAATGCCTTCAACGAGGACCGGCAGGCCTGCACAGATGCGGGCATGAATGACTTCGTCGCCAAGCCGGTCGAGCCCGACCAGCTCTATGCAACCCTGGCGCAGTGGTTGCCGCCGACCAGCCTCGGGGAAGATGCGCAGATGCCCGTCGCCGCACCGGTCGTTGGTGATGCCGGCCTGCGTGGCCTGCCGGCGGTCGGCGGCCTTGACCTGGCGCACGGATTGTCGATCGTCCGCAACCGCGAGAAGTACCTCGGGTTGCTGGCGCTGTTTGTGGATAGCCACGGCGACGATCCGCAACGTTTGCAGCAGATGCTTGACGCAGGCGATCTGCCCGGTGTTCAGCAACTGGCGCACACCCTCAAGGGTTCGGCAGGCAACCTGGGTGCGATGCGCGTCAGTGAAGCCGCCAATGCGCTGCAGTCGGCCGTCCGCCAAACCGCGGCACGGGTGGAAATCGATCGTTGCGCACGGAAGCTGATCGACGAGTTGTTACCGCTTCTCGCCGGTATCCGCGGTGCGCTGGCGACCGACAGTCCGGCGCCGCCGGTGGTTGATCCGGCTCGTGTCGATGAAGTGCTGGAAAAGCTCGAAAAGCTGCTGAAAAATGGCAATATGGCTGCCAGCGACCTGGCCCGTGCCGAAGAACAATTATTGCGCGCCGCGCTGGGCAAGGAGGGTGACAAGATCGTGCGCTGCATTGCACATTTCGATTACGAAGGCGCTCTCTCCATAGTGCGGGGGCGAACCGGCGCGGATGGCGCCAGCTAAAACCACACGTTTACCCCTCGTCGCATGCGCCGTTGATCG
>CAIZKA010000421.1 GCA_903933395.1 uncultured beta proteobacterium
CCGATTCGAGAGGGCCGTAGCTGACCACGACGGTCATTTCAAAAAGTTCCCCCTGTCCTTCCCTCGCCATCAGGCCCAGCCGTCCCAGTTTTTGCCCGCCATCCTCGGCCAGGCGCGGAGTCGCCGCCAGATCGATTTGCCTCCCGTCCCGCTCGACAGTGAACTTCAGCTCTCGCCCCGGTGTGGCACGCGCGGCGGCGGACAACTCGGCCCATAAGGCAATGGCCTTGCCGTCGATCGCCAGCACCCGGTCCCCCTCGCGGAACCCCGCTTCGGCGGCGGCCGAACCCGATTGCACCAGCCCCACCACCGCCGGCAGGGGCGGACGATACAAGACCAGGCCCAGCAGGCGCAGGGGATCCTTTTCCAGTTCTTCGATATCAAAACGATCACTGGCGAAGCGGTAAACCCCGATCTCACGCTGCGGGCTGGTCACCTCCAGTTGCACCGGCTCCTTGTCCAGCGCCAGCCGCATGACTTCCCAGCGCAACTCCTGCCAGGTCTCGATGGGCTTGCCATTCACTGCACGCACCGCGCCGCCTTCGATGATGCCGGCCGTCGCCGCCGGCGTCCCCGCCGGCGGCAAGCCGAGGCGCGGCTTGAGCTCGGTGACGCCATTCATGAACAAAAACCAGTAGAGCAAGATGGCCAGCAGGAAGTTTGCCGCCGGGCCCGCCGCCACGATGAAGGCGCGCCGGCCGATGGATTGCCGGTTGAAGGCGCGCGGCAAGTCGACGGCAGCGACCACGCCCTCCCGCTCGTCGAGCATCTTGACGTAGCCGCCCAGCGGAAACGCCGAAACCGCCCATTCGGTGCCGTCTCGCCCGTGGCGGCGCATCCAGATCACCTTGCCGAAACCGAAGGCAAAGCGTAGCACTTTTACGTTGCAATAGCGCGCCGCAAGATAGTGGCCCATTTCATGCACCACCACCAGCACCGCCAGGGCGAGCAGGAAAGCACCCGCGTACCATGCCAGCATTTGAGGATTCATGCGGCGGCGCAGTCCAGCCTGGCGAGGATTTCCGACGCCGTCGTGCGTCCCTGCCGGTCGGCTTCCAGCACCGCCGCCAGATCGGGCAGCGCCGCTTGCGGCACCGCATCCAGTGTTGCCGCAATCAGCCGGGCAATGCCGAGAAAGGGCAGGCGGCGGTCCAGAAAAGCCGCCACCGCCACCTCGTTGGCGGCATTCAGCACCGCGGCGCCGTTGCCCCCGGCACGCAGGGCCCGGTAGGCCAGATCGAGGCAGGGGAACCGTTCCAGGTCGGGACGTTCAAAATCAAGCCGGCCGACGGCAAACAAATCGAGCTGCGCCACGCCCGAATCGATGCGTTGCGGCCAGGCCAGGGCATGGGCGATCGGCGTGCGCATGTCGGGATTGCCGAGTTGCGCCAGAACGGAACCGTCCTCGTAATCGACCAGGGAATGGATCACGCTCTGCGGATGAATCACCACTTCGATTCTTTCTGCAGGCGCGTTGAACAGCCAGTGAGCCTCGATCACTTCGAGGCCCTTGTTCATCATGGTCGCCGAATCGACGGAAATCTTGCGCCCCATGACCCAGTTGGGATGAGCCACCGCCTGCTCCGGCGTCACCCGCGCCAGTGCATCCGGCGTCGCGTCGAGAAATGGACCGCCCGAGGCGGTGAGCAAAATCCGCCTTACCCCGCCCCGCGCCATGTCGCCCGAATAATCGTACGGCATGGACTGGAATACCGCATTGTGCTCGCTGTCGATCGGCAGCAGCACGGCGCCGGCGCGACGCACCTCGCTCATGAACACCGCTCCGGCCATGACCAGCGCTTCCTTGTTGGCCAGCAGCACGCGCTTTCCGGCGCGCGCGGCGGCCAAAGTCGGCGGCAATCCGGCGGCGCCCACGATGGCGGCCATCACCGCGTCGGCTTCGGGCAGACCGGCAACCTGCACCAGTGCATCTGCGCCGTGCAGGACCTCGGTACGCAGTCCGGCATCCTTGAGCAGGCCGGAAAGCTGCCTTGCCGCCGCGGCGCTGCCCACCACTGCATACGCGGGACGAAACTGCCGGCACTGCGCGGCAAGAAGTTCCACCTGGTTGTGACCGGTCAGTGCCACCACCTCGAAGCGGTCTGGATGACGCGCCACCACGTCGAGCGTGCTTGCGCCGATCGAGCCGGTGGCACCGAGAACGGTCAGTTTCATGTACGTACCAGGAACAGGATCAGCGCCGCCACGGGCAGAGTCGAGGTCAACGCGTCGATGCGATCGAGTACGCCGCCGTGTCCCGGCAGCAGATTGCTGCTGTCCTTGATGCCGGCCTGGCGTTTGAGCAGCGACTCGAACAGGTCGCCCATCACGCTGACCGCCGTGAGCAGGATCAGCAGCAGCACCATGAGCGGCAGCGCAAGCCTGCCCTGCAAGGGCGAAAATGTCAGCACGATGCCGCCGTAGATCAGTACCCCGACCACCGCCCCGGCCACGCCCTCCCAGGTCTTGCCCGGACTGATGGTCACCGCGAGTTTGTGCTTGCCGAACGCGCGACCGGCGAAGTAGGCGGAAATGTCGGCAACCCAGACCAGCGCCATGACCGCCAGCATCAGCCAGGTGCTCACGGCGTGCAAGGCCACCATCGCCGCCCAGGTCGGCAGGATCACCAGGGCGCCGAGCAGATAGCCGAAGAAGTCATTGCCGGCCAATGTCCATTTGAAGCGAAACCACAGTGGCACGACCAGAATCCAGAACCCCGTCGACACCGCTAGCAATATCGGGACCAGTTGCGGCGCCGCCACGGTCAGTTGCCAGCAGAACAGCAGCAGCACAAATGCATACATTACGCGCGCCGGCTGATCCTGGCGCATCAAGCCACCCCACTCCCATGCGGCCAGCGCGGCGATCGCGGCGAAAGTCAGCACCGCTGCCACCGGCGGCAGGCCGAAAAGAATCAGCGCCAGGCCCGCTACCAGCAGCAGTGCGGTGATGACCCGCGTCCTAAGCATCGCTGTCCGTGGCGGCCGATGCCGATGTTCCCGCAGGAGCGCACCGCGCTGGCGCCGGCGCTACGCCGGCGAGTTGTTCGCTGGTGCGCCCGAAGCGGCGCTCGCGCCGTCGATACGAGCTTATCGCGACCTCCAGCGCCGCGTCGTCGAAATCCGGCCACAGTATCTCGGTGAAATGAAGCTCGCTGTAGGCCAGTTGCCAGAGCAGAAAATTGCTGATGCGCTGCTCGCCGCCGGTGCGAATGAACAAGTCCGGCTCGGGCGCATAAGCCATCACCAGATGCGGAGCGAGATCGGCCTCGCCGAAGCAGCCGACCTTTTCCGGATGCGCAAGCGCCAGTTGATTCATGGCCTGCAGGATGTCCCAGCGACCGCCGTAGTTGGCCGCGATGGTCAAGGTCAACCTCGAATTGTTGGCCGTCTTGGCCTCTCCCTCGCGAATCAGGGCCACCAGCCGCGGCTCGAAGGCCGCCAGGTCGCCGACCACCTTCAGGCGCACGCCATTGGCATGCAGCTTGCCGATCTCGGCCTTCAAGGCGCTTATGAAAAGGTTCATCAGGAAGGAAACTTCCTCTGCCGGACGCCGCCAGTTCTCCGAGGAGAACGCGAAGAGGGTCAGGTAATCCACGCCGCGTGCGATGCAGGACTTGACCATGGCGCGCACTGTCTCGACCCCGCGCTTGTGGCCGGCCACGCGCGGCATGAAGCGTTGCTTGGCCCAGCGCCCGTTGCCATCCATGATGATGGCAATGTGGCGCGGAACATCTGCCACCTGGGGAATTGCCTGCGTCGAGCTGGTGAATTTTCCTGCCATGACACCCTCTCCGATCCTTGAAGCAAAACCAGGCACAACACTGAAGTCCAGCCGCTGTTGCGACCCGGAATCAGATCGCCATCAGGTCCTTTTCCTTGTCCGCCAGCGCCCGGTCGACTTCGGCGACATAGCGGTCGGTCAGGCGTTGCATGTCGTCGAGGGCGCGACGTTCATCGTCCTCGGAAATGTCCTTCTTCTTCAGCGCTTCCTTCAGATGCGAGATCGCGTCGCGGCGCAGGTTGCGGATCGCCACCTTGGCGTTTTCGCCCTCGTGCTTGATCACCTTGATCAGATCGCGGCGGCGCTCTTCCGTCAAGGCCGGCATCGGCACGCGGATCTGCTCGCCCTGCGACGAAGGATTGAGTCCCAGATCGGAATCGCGAATGGCCTTTTCCACTTTGGCCACCATCGGCTTTTCCCAGGGCTGCACGCCGATGGTGCGGGCATCGATCAGGGTCACGTTGGCGACCTGGGTGATGGGCACCAGGGAACCGTAATAGTCGACCTGCACATGATCGAGGATCCCGGTATGCGCACGTCCGGTGCGTACCTTGCCCAGATCGGCCTTGAGCGCCTCCAGGCTCTTCTGCATTTTCTGTTCGGAAGTCTTTTTCAGTTCGGGAATCATGCCAAACTCCTAAAAGCCTAAACGTGAACCAGTGTGCCCTCGTCCTCGCCCATCACCACGCGCTTCAGTGCGCCAGCCTTGAAGATCGAGAACACGTTGATCGGCAGCTTCTGGTCGCGGCACAGTGCAAAGGCCGTGGCGTCCATCACCGCCAGATTGCGGCTGATCGCCTCATCGAAGCTGATGCGCGCAAACCGCGTTGCCGCTGGATCCTTCTTCGGATCTGCCGTGTAGATCCCGTCGACCTTGGTCGCCTTCAACACGATTTCGGCACCGATTTCCGAACCGCGCAGCGCCGCGGCGGTATCCGTCGTAAAAAAGGGATTGCCGGTGCCGGCGCCGAAAATCACCACCTTGCCCTCTTCGAGGTAGCGGATGGCCTTGCCGCGGATGTAGGGCTCGACCACCTGTTCGATGTTCAGCGCCGACTGCACGCGGGCGTTGATGCCGGCCTGGCGCATGGCATCCGACAGCGCCATGGCGTTCATCACCGTCGCCAGCATGCCCATGTAGTCGGCCGTGGCGCGGTCCATGCCGGTGGCCGTGCCGCCGATGCCGCGGAAGATGTTGCCGCCGCCGATGACGACGCCGACTTCGACGCCGAGATCGGTGACCGCCTTGATTTCAGCCACGATGCCCGCCAGCATCTTCGGGTTGATGCCATAAGCATCATCACCCATCAGCGCCTCGCCCGAGAGCTTGAGCAGGATGCGGCGGAACTTCGATACGGCCATGGCGTCTGAACTCTTACTTGTTGCCCGCGGCAGCGGCCGCCTGCGCAGCCACCTCGGCGGCGAAGTCATTGACCTTCTTCTCGATGCCCTCGCCGACGATGAACAGCGTGAAGCCGGCGACCGAAGCACCTCTGGCCTTCAGCAATGCTTCGATGGTCTGCTTGCCGTCCTCCGCCTTGACGAAGACCTGGCCCAGCAGCGTCACGTCCTTAAGGTACTTCTGCACCGTGCCTTCGGCGATCTTTTCCAGCATGGCTTCCGGCTTGCCGGCTTCGCGCGCCTTCTCGATGGCGATGCGGCGCTCCATGTCCAGCAATTCGGCGGGGACGCCAGACGAATCCAGCGACTTCGGCTTCGACGCGGCGATGTGCATCGCCAGATCCTTGGCCAGTTGTTCGTCACCACCGACCAGATCGACCAGCACGCCGATCTTCGAACCACCGTGGATATAGGACGCCAGCTTGCCCTTGGCCGCGATCCGCACGAAGCGGCGGATGCTCATGTTCTCGCCGATCTTGCCCACCAGCGCGGTACGGGTCGATTCGACCGTGCCCTCGCCCAGCGGCAGGGCCGTCAATGCCGCGACGTCGGCCGGGTTCTTTTCCGCCACCAGCCGCGCGCAATCGGCGGCCAGTTTAAGGAACTCGTCGTTCTTGGCGACAAAATCGGTCTCGCTGTTGATCTCGAAGATGCTGCCCAGCTTGCCGTCGCCAGCGATATGGATCGCCACCACGCCTTCCGCGGCGATGCGGGTCGCGGCCTTGCTGGCCTTGTTGCCGAGCTTGACGCGCAGGATTTCCTCGGCTTTCGCCATGTCGCCACCGGCTTCGGTCAGCGCCTTCTTGCATTCCATCATCGGCGCGTCGGTCTTCTCGCGCAGTTCCTTGACCATGCTTGCGGTAATTTCCGCCATTGCTCTTACTCCAGAATCAGAATCTTATAGCCACAGAGGGCACAGAGATCACAGAGAGAGTCTCTGCATTTCCTCTGTGTCCTCTGTGATCTCTGTGGCTAAATGCCTTGGCCTTACTCCGCCGCGTCCGACACTTCGACGAACTCGTCGTCGCCGGCCAGCTGCTGCACCACCTCGTTGATCGACTGGCTCTTGCCCTCGAGGATGGCATCGGCCACGCCGCGGGCATACAGGCGGATCGCGCCGGAGGAATCGTCATTGCCGGGAATCACATAGCTGACGCCTTCCGGGGAATGGTTGGTATCGACCACGCCGATCACCGGGATGCCGAGCTTGCCGGCTTCGGTGATGGCAATCTTGTGATAGCCGACGTCGATGATGAAAATCGCATCGGGCAGGCCGCCCATGTCCTTGATGCCGCCTATGGACTTGCGCAGCTTGTCCATCTCGCGCTGCAGGGTCAGGGTTTCCTTCTTCGACAGTTTCTCGAAGTTGCCTTCCGCCATGGAAGTTTCCAGGTCCTTGAGGCGCTTGACGGAAAGCTTGAGGGTCTTGAAGTTGGTCATCATGCCGCCCAGCCAGCGGTCATCGACGTAGGGCATGCCGCAGCGCTGGGCTTCCTCGGCGATGATCTCGCGCGCCTGGCGCTTGGTGCTGACGAAAAGGATGGTGCCCTTCTTGGCCGCCATCTTGCGGATGAAAGCGATCGCCTCCTGATACTTGCTCAGGGTCTTTTCGAGGTTGATGATGTGGATCTTGTTGCGATGGCCGAAAATGTACGGGGCCATCTTGGGGTTCCAGAAACGGGTCTGGTGGCCGAAATGAACGCCGGCCTCCAGCATCTGGCGCATGGTTGTGCTCATAAGACTATCTCCGATATGGGTTGAACCTCCGCCCGGCCGTGCTGCTTTCCGCATGGAAAGCCACCCTATCGGCGCCGAGCGTGTGGATTTTGCCCGGGACCATCCCAGACAAGCCCGCGATTATAGAGGCTTGCGCCGTCAGGCACAAGTTCGGACGGAGGGCTTGCACCGCCAGGCACAAGCTCGGACGGAGGGCTTGCGCCGTCAGGAACGCGCCGTGCACGAGGCCAAAGGAATCCTGCAACACAAGTATGGGCTTCCATGCGCAAGAACCTCGCTTGTTTCGCCACCGCCGCCCGCGCCGCAAGAGCGCGTGCAGTTAAAATGCGGACTCCCAATCCCGACCCGCATTCATGGCCATTTCAATAAAGACCGCCGACGAGATCGCCGAAATGCGCGTCGCCTGCCGGCTGGCGGGCGAAGTCCTCGACTACATCGAACCCTTCGTCAAGCCCGGCATCACCACGGCGGAACTGGACAAACTCTGTCACGACTACATGGTGGAGGTGCAGGGTTGCATTCCCGCGCCGCTCAACTATGCGCCGCCTGGCTACGCCCCCTACCCCAAGTCGATCTGCGCCTCGGTCAACCACCAGGTCTGCCATGGCGTACCCAATGACCGCGCCCTCAAGAAGGGCGACATCGTCAATCTCGACATCACCACCATCAAGAGCGGCTGGCACGGCGACACCAGCCGCACCTTCTGTGTCGGCGACACCTCGATCATGGCCAAACGCCTCGTCTCCATGACGCACGAATGCATGTGGGTGGGTATCGCCCAGGTCAGGCCCGGCGTGAATCTCGGCGCAGTCGGCGCTGCGATCCAGAAGCACGCGGAGGGTGCCGGCTTCTCGGTGGTACGCGAATTCTGCGGCCACGGCATCGGCCGCAATTTTCACGAAGAGCCGCAGGTGCTGCACTATGGCAAGGCCGGCGACGGCCCGCTGCTGGTGCCGGGCATGGTGTTTACCATCGAACCGATGATCAACGCCGGCAAGGCGGCAATTTCGGAGCTTCCCGACGGCTGGACCATCGTCACCAAGGATCGCAGCCTTTCGGCGCAATGGGAACATACGATCTGCGTTACCCAAACCGGCGTCGAGGTGCTGACGCTTTCCGCCGGTGCGCCGCCCTGCCCGCCCCATATCAGGATCACTCCCTGAACATGTGCGCCCCCCGCCGGGCCGCCCCAAGGGGGGCGCAGCCACCATATGGAGCCGCGCAGCGGCGAACCGCCGTCACCCCCTGCCTCGGGGCGAGGCAGGGTTTCGCGGAGCATGCTCCGCGCTGCCGCAGCCGGCTGGCTGTGCAAAGCCAGCCGTGGGGCGGGGCTGGGGGGAAGGTCGTTCAGTGAGTGACTTGCGCGAATCGGCCGCCTTGGCACGGCAGTGCCTGACCACGGGGCAGCAGGACCTGGCGGCCGCCTGGCGCGAAAGCAGGGACAGCCCGGCCCTGCTCAAGGGCCGGGCCGCACTGGTCGATGGCGTGCTGCAGGATATCTGGAGGGCGCTGGACATGCCCGCCGAATGCGCCCTGGCGGCGGTGGGCGGCTACGGTCACGGCGAACTCTACCCATGTTCCGACGTCGACTTGCTCATCCTGGTACCGGACGACCAGCACGCCGCCTGCACCCCGGAGACGGCCGCCCGCCTGGAACAACTGATAGGCCTGCTGTGGGACATCGGCCTCGACATCGGCCACAGCGTGCGCAGCGTCAACCAGTGCCTCGACGAAGCCGCGCGCGACATCACCGTGCAGACCTCGCTGCTCGAGGCACGCTACCTGGCCGGTTCGCGGAAGCTCCATGATGATTTCGAGCAGAGTTACAACGCCGCTATGGAACCGGCGCTGTTCTTCAAGGCCAAGCAACTGGAGCAGGCCGAGCGCTACGCCAAGTTCAACGATACGCCCTACAGCCTGGAACCGAACTGCAAGGAAAGTCCCGGCGGCCGCCGCGACCTGCAGGTGATCCACTGGGTGACGCGGGCCGCAGGCATCGGCGACGACTGGAAGTCGCTGGAAAGGACCGGCCTGATCACCGCAGCCGAGGTGCGCCAGTTCGAACGCGCCGACCGCCTGCTGTCCGACCTGCGCGTGGAACTGCACCTGCTGGTAAATCGACGCGAAGACAGGCTGCTGTTCGATCATCAGGAAAACCTGGCAGCGGCCATGGGCATCGGGCCGACCGAATCCAAACGCGCGTCCGAAGTGCTGATGCAGCGTTACTACCAGAACGCCAAGCTGGTGACGCAGCTCAATTCGCTGGTGATGCAGGTGCTGGCCGACCGCCTGCTGTCCGTGCGGCCGGGTCCGCCGATCGTCATCGATGCGAATTTCCAGATGGTGCGCGACATGCTCGACGTGCGCGACGACGCGGTTTTCCGCAACCATCCGCGAGCCATGCTCGAATGCTTCCTGCTGCAGATGCAGCGTTCCGAGATAAAGGGCATGACGCCGCGCACCCTGCGCGCCCTTTGGCGCGCCCAGAGCGGCATCGATGCGGCGTTCCGCCGCGACCCCGAAAACCGCGCGCTGTTCCTCAAGCTGTTCCAGCAAAAGCACCTGATCCACCCGATGCGGCGCATGAACCAGTTCGACATTCTCGGCCGCTATCTGCCGGCATTCGGCCAGATCGTCGGCCAGATGCAGCATGACCTGTTCCACGTCTATACCGTCGACCAGCACATCCTGCAGGTGATGAGCAACCTGCGGCGCTTCGCCATGCCGGAATTCGCGCACGAGTACCCGTTCTGCTCGCGCCTGATGACCGGCTTCGACAAACGCTGGCTGCTGTACATCGCCGCGCTGTTCCACGACATCGCCAAGGGCCGCGGCGGCGACCACTCCCAGCTCGGCAAGAACGATGCCGCGCGCTTCTGTCGCGACCACGGCGTCGCCGGCGAGGACGCCGAACTGGTGGTGTTTCTCGTCGAGAAGCATCTGACCATGTCGCAAGTGGCGCAAAAGCAGGACCTGGCCGATCCGGAGGTGGTGCTCGCCTTTGCCGCCGGCATGGGCAACCTCCGCCGCCTCACGGCGCTCTACCTGCTGACTGTCGCCGACATTCGCGGCACCAGCCCGAAGGTGTGGAACGCCTGGAAGGGCAAGCTGCTGGAAGACCTGTTCCGCATGTCGGCGAGCGTCCTCAAGGGCACCGCCCCGCTTCAGCTCTCCGGCGTCGCCGAACGGCAGGAGGAGGCCCGCCACATCCTGCGCTACCACGGCCTGCGTCCCGAGGTTGAACGCGAGCTGTGGGACCAGCTTGATATCGGTTACTTCATCCGCCACAGCGCCGAAGAAATCGCCTGGCATACACGCACCCTTTATCACCGGCCGGCCGGTACCGAACCTGTGGTGCGCGCCCGCCTCAACCCGATCGGTGACGGCTTGCAGGTGATGATCTACGTGCCGGACCAGCGCCTGCTGTTTGCCCGCCTCTGCGGCTTTTTCGCGCGCCTCGGCTACAGCATCGTCGATGCCAAGATCCATACCACGCGCCACGGCTATGCGCTCGACAGCTTTGTCGTATTCGCCTTCGACGCAACCCAGCCCTATCGCGACATGATCGCCCTGATAGAACACTCGATAATCGAACAGTTGCAGAAGCAGCCGCCGCTGCCGCCCAATCTTGGCGGGCGCCTGTCGCGATTGGCGCGCCACTTCCCGGTGACGCCGGAAGTGGAAATACGCGCCGACGAACGCGGCAGCCAGTACGTGATGTCATTGACTGCCGCCGACCGTCCGGGGCTCCTGTATGCCATCGCCCGCGTCCTCGGCGAACACGGCGTCGTCCTGCATACGGCGAAGATTGCCACCCTCGGTGAACGCGTCGAAGACGTCTTCCTGATCAGCGGCAAGGAACTGGCGCATACCGCGCCCCTGGTCAAACTGGAGCAGGACCTGCTCGCGGCGCTTCAGGTCTGACGCGGAGTCGGACCGCGGCAGGCACCGGCGCCAGTCAGGCGCCTGTTTTCCTGGGCAACTGATACTTCAGGCATTCGCCGAGGCCTGCCACGCTCAGGGCGGCGTCATCGCGCGGACTCAGCCTGACGGCCAGTTCATCGCCATTCACGCAGGTTTCCATATCGGCAATCTTCATGCACTCGCCCGAGGCACAATTCGCCGCGCCCTGCCGGCAACGGCCGATGGCATCGATCACCGCCTCCGCCTCCCCACCCAACTGCCGGAAGCTGATGACGACGTCCATCCCCTGCTTCTCGATGTGATATTTCATCGCATCTCCCCCTCGTTTTTTTCGTATTTTAAACCTGCAGCAACGGGGCCGGTAAAACCATCCTTCGCAACGCGCCGACAGCGCGCATAGTCGGCGCCGGCGAGACGGTGCTGTTGTGGTCGCCGCAACTTGAGCCGGCGCGCAAGGGAAACGGCCCGGGAAAGCGGGCCTCTGTCGCGTGCGGAAGGAACGCTCAGCCGTCGTCGTTGATGTTGGTGATCAACTCCTGCAAGACGGTATCCGCCTTGTCGTTGGCAATCTGGCAGGTACCGGCATTCTCGTGGCCGCCACCGCCATAGAACAACATCAGTTCGCCGATGTTGGTGTTAGACGTGCGATTGACGATCGACTTGCCGCAGGCGAATACCGTGTTCTGCTTCTGCACGCCCCACAGGGCATGGATCGAGATATTCACGTCGGGGAACAGCGCGTAAATCATGAAACGATTGACGGCGAAGATGATGGGCTCGCGGCGAAGGTCTAGCACGGCGAGGTTCTTGTATATCTTGGTGCAGCGCCTGATCTGTTCCTTGGCCTTGTCGACATGATCGAAATACAGATCGACGCGTTCCTTGACGTCCGGCAGGGCCAGGATGTCGTCGATGCCGTGATGCCGGCAATAGGCGATCAGATCCATCATCAGCTGGTAGTTGCTGACGCGAAACTCGCGGAAGCGGCCCAGCCCCGTGCGCGAATCCATGATGTAGTTGAGCAGCACCCAGTCCTTCGGATCGAGGATTTCCTGCCGGGTGAAATTCGCCGAGTCGCTCTTGTCCACGGCAATGATCATTTCGGTGAAAGGCGCCGGAAAACGGCTCTTGCCGCCGAAGTGTTCATACACCACGCGCGCGGCAGACGGCGCGTCGGCATAGATGATGTGGTTGGGACGCTCCCCGGGATTGCGGAAGGTTTCCGAGAGGTGATGGTCGAACGCCAGATGCACGCCCGGCACGAACGGCAGATTGGTGGTGATGTCGCGTTCCGAAATTTCGACCTTGCCGTCCTGCATGTCCTTGGGATGGACGAACTTGATTTCGTCGATCATGTTGAGCTCGTTGAGCAGAACCGCGCAGACGAGGCCGTCGAAATCGCTGCGTGTCACGAGGCGATACTTGTTGTCGGACATGTCTCTCCCTCCAGGCAAAGTTTCAACGCAGGCTAGCGCCGGCTGGTATTGACGTCAAGCGAAGCCACCCGAGCCTGAACAAATCAATCGTCGCCCGAATTGTATTCCAGACTCGCCAGGATGCCATGTGCGACGTAGAAGACTGCCATGCGCTGCGGCAGACCCTCGGCGGCGAACAGCGCGGCATAGGACTCGAGCTGCGGGCGGTAGCGCTCGGCGTGTGCGGCGAAACCCGCCGCGTCGTCGCCGGCGCCGGGACCGCCGGTCTTGTAGTCGATGATCCAGCGCACGCCGTCCTCGACGAAGCTGCGGTCGACCACGCGGGTTTCCGCCGTACCGCCGGCGCCGACTCTTGCAATGGCCATCTCGGTACCGGCGTCGGGACGGGCGCGCAGCACCCACCGGCCGTCGTCGCTGGCAAGCGTCGTCGCCAGCATCGCGGCGACGCGCGCGGCGCCCGCCCGCGACTCTGCCGGCGGCCAGCCGCGGCTCGCCAGCCAGCGTTCGAAGCCGGGTTGGCGTTCGCCTGCAAACTCCGGCGACCAGGCGCCGGGGTCCGCGGCGACGAGTTCCAGGACGGCATGAGCCAGAGTGCCGACGGCAGTGGCCAGCGCATCGGCGGTTTCCGCGCGCGGTGCCGGCGCCGGTTCCGCTGCCGGCGCCCGCCATGCCGGTGGTATTGATGGCGCGACCAGGCGCTGCAGGCGCGGCACGAAGTGCGCAGCGTCCGTCTCCGCCGCAGGAGCCGGCGCCGACGGCAGGGCGGCGGCGAAATCGTCGGCGACCAGCGGCCACAACAGCGCCAGCAGCGAATTCGCCGCGGGCGCGGCCGGCACGCCCGCATCGTCGCGACTGGCCACCGCCACCAGGTGCAGGCGGCGCACCGCGCGCGTGACGGCAACGTAGAGCACGCGCGTCGCTTCATTGGCGGTGCGCTCGCGTTCCAGGTCCTGCAGGAAATCATGCACCGTCGGTTCGCCCTTGCTGCGCCGGCGCCGCCGGTTGACCGGCGCGACGACGAGGCGCTCGCCCTGCTCCAGCGGGAAGCTGTCCCATGCCAGCAGCGGCGCCTCGGACGCGCGCGGCGGGCGATGCAGGCCGGGCAGGATCACGGTGTCGAACTCCAGGCCCTTGGCCTTGTGGATGGTCATCAGCTGCAGGCGGCCGTCGGCCTGCGCGTCCGGCGCGGAGTAAAGCCGCGCCATGTCATCTTCAAGGCTGTCGAGTTCGAAACGTCCCGCCGCGTCGAGCTGGTCGAGCCGCGTGAAGAAGGCGCATGCGTCGGCTGCTGCGGCGGCATCGGCGTGGCCAGCGCCATCGACCAGGCAGGCGGGACCGCCGAGCTTCTTCCAGGCGTCCTCGACCATCCGCCGGCGCGCCTGGCGGCCCTGCCCCGCCAGCGCCTCGGTCATGACCTCGCGCAGATGTTGCGCCCGCTGCCGGCCATCCGCGGATAGCCGCGCCAGGCGTTCGTCGTCGTTCAGCAGGGTCCAGATCGTGGCATCGTGGTCGTCGCCGGCCAGCCCATGAAGGTCGGCCAGGGTCAGGCCGCACCAGGGCGCGCGCAGGATCGCCAGCCAGTGCAGGCGATCGGCCCGGTGATGCAGGGCGCGCGTCAGGGAGATCAGGTCCTGCACCACCTGGCGCCCGGCCAGCGCTTCGATCTCGACCGCGGTATGGCGCCAGCCCGCAGGATGCCGGCGGATCGCCGCGACCAGCGCCGCGAGGTGGTCGCGCGCACGCACCAGCACGGCGATGCGGCGCGTCGGATCGGCGCGCCACTCGGCCTCGATGATGGCCACCACCCGTGCGGCTTCGAGCCGCGCCGCCGCCGTGGAGTCGCCCTTGTCCGCAAGCACGGCATGCACCGCGACGCCGGCGGCGGGCAAGTCGTCGCGCGTGGCGACGAAGGGCCGGTAGGCGATCTCGCCGCGCAAAGCTTCGTCGGCGCCAGGGAACAGCGCCGGGAAACCGGCATTGATCCAGTCCACCACCGGTGGAGAGGCGCGGTTGTTGCGCGAC
>CAIZKA010000422.1 GCA_903933395.1 uncultured beta proteobacterium
GGGCACGACCATGGTGAGGCGCCTGCATCATCCGCTGGCCCCGCCGCGCCGCGTGTTGTAGCAACGTCCGATACCTTTGAACTGGTCGGCATCGTCAATGGCAAACGACTGACGCTTTATCTCGACCGCTATGCCGACGGCAGCCCGGTTAAGAACGCCAAGCTTGAACTGGAACTCGGCGGCGTCAAAATTCCCGTCGAACCGCATGCCGAGGGCGAGTTCGAGGCAACGCTGGCGCAGGAACTCAAGCCGGGACTTGTATCGATCGCGGCGACCGTCATCGCCGGCGAGGAAACCGATTTGCTGGCGGGGCAACTCGACATCCATGACGAAGCGCATGCCGAAGAGGCTGCCTACACCCATGGCTGGAAGGAATATGCCCTATGGGCCGGTGCTGTGGGCGGGGGCTTACTGCTCCTTGCCGCGCTGTTGCGCCGGCTGCGCACTTCCCGTAATCCGCGTTTCGGAGGTGCCGCATGAAGCCCCGTCTGTTATTAAGCGCCTTTTGTCTTTCCTTCTTGTTTTCCCCAATGCTGGCTCTGGCCGGTGACGGCCATGACCATGGCGACGCCCCGGCTGCTGCCAGCGGCAACGGCCCCAAGCGCCAGCCGGACGGCAGCGTCTTCCTGCCCAAACCGGCGCAACGCCAGATCGGCGTTCGTACCCTGTTGCTTGAGCCCGGCGAACTGCCCCGTACCCATGAACTGGCCGGCAAGGTGGTCATGGACCCGAATGCCGGCGGCAAAGTGCAGGCGATGGTCGCCGGCCGTGTCACGCCGGGGCCACGCGGTCTGCCGCTGCCCGGCCAGCAGGTCAAGAAAGGCGAGGTGCTCGCTTACGTGACGCCGGAAGTCGGCGGTAACAGCCGCTCCCTGGCCGAGAGTCGCCTGCGCCGCCTGCGCGAACTGGCCGACACCGTGCCGCGCAAGGTCATCGAGGAAGCTGAAGCCGCCGTTGCCAACGAACAACTGGTGGCGCCGGTCAGCGGCGTCATCGCCTCGGCCAACGTCGTTTCCGGCCAGGTACTCGAAGCCCGCGAAACCCTGTTCGAGATTGTCAATCCAGAACGCATGCTGATTGAGGCACTGGCTTTCGATATGGCCATCGCCAGCGATGTGGCCGGGGCCTTTATTGCCGTTGGCGAGCAGAAGCTGCCGCTACGCCTAGTCGGCGTTGCCCGCAGCCTGCGTGAGCAGGCACTGCCGCTGACCTTCCGGGGTGAAGGCGGCGCTTTGGCGGCGTTGGCCGTCGGCCAGCCGGTTCGGGTCTTTGTGCAGACGCGCAGCACGGTGCCGGGCATCCGCGTGCCGATGGCGGCGCTGATGAAGAACCCGGCCAACCAGGCCATCGTCTGGGTCAAGACCGCGCCGGAACGCTTTGAGCCGCGCACGGTCACCACCGAGCCTCTGGACGGCACCGACGTGGCGGTGACCAGCGGTCTGAAAGCCGGGGATCGGGTTGCCGTCCGCGCGGCCACTCTGATTAACCAGATACGCTGAGCGGAGCCAATCATGTTCAAGTGGCTTCTCGACAACAGCCTTGCCA
>CAIZKA010000423.1 GCA_903933395.1 uncultured beta proteobacterium
GCGCAGCAGGGGATCGCGAAACTGCCCGCTGGCGAACTGCTGCGCATAGTCCTCGATCTGATCGAGCAGAACCGGCACGAAATTGACGACGCAGCGAATCTGTGGATGGCGTTCGAGATGCGCCGCCATGTCGACGTAGTCTTTCATGGCGTGCAGGTACACCCAGGGCAGTACAAACTCGCCCGTCGCCGTGCTGTCGGCGCCGACTCTTGTCGCGCCGTGGTCGCGATAGTCCGGCTGGTGCATGTGCCAGAGAAAGACCAGGTCGAGGGTTTTCATGGTCGGTGCGAGGCTAGCGTCGGAGGTACGAAGGACCCGTCAATATTATCGAGCGAAGCGAGCAATAATCGGCCCCCGCCCCGGGGCGGGGGGTGGGGGTGGGGGGCCTTGACGGCCTTGATGATTTCCATGATCGGGGGTTCGATCATGGAAATCATCTTATATGGTGGGCTTGTTGTCCGAGCATCTCCGGCGTCACCAGCGTGATGCCGTTTTCGCTGACATGAAAGCGCTTGCGGTCGGCCTCGATGTCGTAGCCGATGGTCAGGCCTTCCGGAACGCGACAGTGCTTGTCCATCACCACCCGGCGCAGCTTCGCGCGGCGGCCGATGTCCACGTCGGGCAGGATCACCGAGTCATCGATTTCGGCGTAGCTGTGGATATGGACGCGCGAGAACAGCAGTGAGTGGCGCACCACGGCGCCGCTGATGATGTCGCCTCCCGATACCAGCGAATCCACCGCCATGCCGCGGCGGCCGTCGTCGTCGAAGACGAACTTGGCGGGCGGCAACTGTTCCTGGTGGGTCCAGATCGGCCAGTCGTCGTCGTAGAGGTTGAGCTCGGGCGTGACCTTGGTCAGTTCCATGTTTGCCTCCCAGTAGGCATCGATCGTGCCGGCATCGCGCCAGTAGGGGATGCCGGTTTCGTCCATGCCGACGCAGGAATTGGCAAAGTTGTGGGCGAATACCCGGTAGCGATCAACGCAATGCGGAATCAGGTCCTTGCCGAAGTCGTGCGAGGATTGCGGATCGTCGTGGTCGCGGATCAGCTGCTCGTAGAGGAATTCCGCATTGAAAACATAGACGCCCATGCTGGCCAGGGCGCGATCGGGGCGGCCCGGAATCGCCGGCGGATCCTTGGGCTTCTCGACGAAGGCCACGACGCGCTCCTGTTCGTCGACGTGCATGACGCCGAATTCCGTTGCCTCGTGCCGGGGGACATCGATGCAGGCGACGCTGAAATCGCCCTGCCGCTCCACATGCTCAACCAGCATGCGCGTGTAATTCATCTTGTAGATGTGGTCGCCGGAAAGCACCAGCACGTGCTTGGGGCGGTTGCGCCGGATCAGGTCGAGATTCTGGAACACCGCATCGGCCGTCCCCCGGTACCAGTGTTCGCTGATCTGTTGTTGGGCCGGCAGGATATCGACGAACTCGTGGAAGCGCCCGTCGAGAAAGCTCCAGCCGCGCTGCAGGTGCTGGATCAGGCTCTGCGCCTTGTACTGGGTGGCGACGCCAATGCGGCGGATGCCGGAATTCACACAATTCGACAGCGTGAAATCGACAATGCGGAACTTGCCGCCGAAA
>CAIZKA010000424.1 GCA_903933395.1 uncultured beta proteobacterium
CGACGCGGCGACGCGCCAGTTGCACCAGCAGCGCTTCCTGCGCGAGGACGGCATCGTCATGGTGGCGACCATCGCCTTCGGCATGGGCATCGACAAGCCCGACGTGCGCTTCGTCGCCCATCTCGACCTGCCCAAGAGCCTCGAAGCCTATTACCAGGAAACCGGCCGCGCCGGCCGCGACGGCGAACCGGCCGAAGCCTGGATGACCTACGGCCTTAACGACGTGGTGATCCATCGCATGCGCATCGACGAATCGGTGGCCGGCGAGGAGCAGAAGCGGGTCGAGCGCAGCAAGCTCGACGCCCTGCTGGCCTGGTGCGAAACCGTGGCCTGCCGCCGCGCGCTGCTGCTGCGCTACTTCAGTGAGGAAACGGGACCCTGCGGCAACTGCGACACCTGCCTCGAACCGCCGGAGTTGTGGGACGGCACGGTGGCGGCGCAAAAGGCCATGTCGGCGGCGCTGCGCACCGGACAGCGCTTCGGTGCAGGGCACCTGATCGACATCCTGCGCGGCAAGGCCACCGAAAAAGTGCAGCAGTTCGGCCATGCCGACCTGCCGACCTTCGGCGCCGGCGCCGATCTCGACGACGCCGGCTGGCGCTCGGTATTCCGGCAACTGCTGGCCGCCGGCTTGCTGCAGGCCGACGCGCAGGCTTACGGCGCGCTGCGCCTGATGGATGCGGCGCGCCCCGTGCTGAAAGGCGAGGCTACCCTGTCGCTGCGCAAGCAGGTCAAGCGCAGCCGCGGCCAGAAGTCGGCGCCGGCGGCACGGCGATCCGATGCCGGAGCAGCACTGGCGGAAGCCGATGCGCCGCTGTTCGAGGCACTGCGCGCCTGGCGGGCGGGACTCGCGCGCGAGCAGGGCGTGCCGGCCTACGTCATCCTGCACGACAGGACCCTGCGCGAACTTGCGGCGAGAAAACCCGCCAGCCTGGCCGATCTGCTCGACGTGCCCGGCATCGGCCAGGCCAAGGTCGAGCGCTACGGGGAAACCCTTTTGCGGCTGTTGGCTTGAAACAGGCAGAATTTTCCACTCCGGCGGCAACAGAACGACCACCGGACAGGCGATAATGCCGGGTTGCCAAATATTGGAAAAGCCTGCAATGAAGCGCGTCGATGATTTTCGCCTGCGGCTGGGCAAACAGGAACTGGTGCCGATCATGGTCGGCGGCATGGGCGTGGACATCTCGACCGCGGAGCTTGCGCTGGAAGCGGCGCGCCTGGGCGGCATCGGCCACATTTCGGATGCCATGGTGCCGACGGTTTCCGACCGCCGCTTCAATACCAAGTACGTCAAGAACAAGTTGCGGCAATACAAGTTCAACGTCGCCAACACCGAAAAGGCCGTGGTCAAGTTCGACCTCGGCCTGCTGGCGGAAGCCACTGCCATGCATGTCGGCCGTACCATGGAGGCCAAGCGCGGCGAGGGAATGATCTTCGCCAACTGCATGGAAAAGCTGACCATGAACGACCCCAGGGAAACCCTGCGCGTCCGGCTCAAGGCGGCCCTGGACAACGGCATCGACGGCGTCACCCTGGCGGCGGGACTGCATCTGGGTTCCTTCGGGCTGATCGAGGAACATCCGCGTTTCCGCGACGTCAAGCTGGGCATCATCGTGTCGTCGCTGCGCGCCCTGCAGCTGTTCCTGAAGAAGAGCGCACGCACCAATCGCCTGCCCGATTACGTGGTGATCGAAGGACCGCTGGCCGGCGGCCACCTGGGTTTCGGCATGGACTGGGCCCAGTACGACCTGGTCAGCATCGTGACCGAAATCCGCGAATGGATGAAGGCCGAGAAGATCGACATCCCGTTGATTCCGGCCGGCGGCATATTCACCGGATCGGACGCGGTGGCCTTCATGGAAGCGGGTGCGGCGGCGGTACAGGTGGCGACGCGCTTCACCGTGTCGAAGGAATGTGGCCTGCCGGAAGATGTGCAGCAGGAGTATTTCAAGGCCGGCGAAACCGATATCGTCGTGAATACCATTTCCCCCACCGGCTACCCGATGCGCATGCTGAAAAGCAGCCCGGCCATCGGCGACGGTATCCGCCCGAATTGCGAGGCCTACGGCTACCTGCTCGATGCCAAGGGCAATTGCCAGTACATCGAGGCCTACAACCGCGAAGTCGCGCTGCACCCGGACGCCAAGAAGATCAAGGTGTGGGACAAGACCTGCCTGTGTACCCAGATGCGCAATTTCGAGCTGTGGACCTGCGGCCATTACACCTACCGCCTGAAAGATACGTCGCGGCAGGATGCTTCGGGCAAGTACGAACTGCTCACCGCGGAGCACATATTCCACGACTATCAGTTCAGCGTCGACAACAAGATCGCGCTGCCGACCGCCCCGCCCGCTTGATCGGCCTGCTCCAGTGGGGCCTTGCCGGAACTGGAGCCAGCCATGAATGACCGCATCCGCCAGCTGATGGATCAGATGTCAGCTATCGAAGAGGACTTGCGCGTGGCGCTCCAGGAGCAGGAGGCCAGCGCGCTGTTCCAGATCAAGGGCAAGCGCATCGAGTTCGAGAAATCCATCCGGCTGGCCCATCGTCGACTCAAGACAGGATTTTTCCGCTGGCTGGTCGCTTACCGCCCGCAGAACCTGATCACCGGGCCGATCATCTACGGGATGATCGTGCCGATGGCGATCCTCGATCTTTTAATCAGCTTCTATCAGGCAGTCTGTTTTCCGATCTACGGGATTGCGAAGGTGACCCGGGCGGATTATTTCGTGTACGACCGGCAGCACCTGGAATACCTGAACTTCATCGAAAAATTCCATTGCACCTATTGCGCCTACGGCAACGGGCTGGTCGCCTACGCCACCGAGATCCTGGCGCGCACCGAAGAGTACTTCTGCCCGATCAAGCACGCGCGCAAGATACTCGGCACCCATGCGCACTATTCGCGCTTTCTGGAATACGGCGATGCCGCCGATTACGAGGTCCGCCTCGAGAAGTTTCGCGTCGGGCTCGGCAAGAAGAAATAAGGCTGGCGAAACCTCTTTCGGATGCGCTGAACAAGCCGTCACACCGGCGAACGCCGGTGTCCAGTGCATTGATTCACCTGGATTCCGGCGTTCGCCGGAATGACAAATCGGTGCTTCCTTCGCGGTAGCCCTGGAGCCCGGATCAGGCGGGAAACACCCCGGTCGACAGATAGCGGTCGCCGCGGTCGCAGACGATGCTGACGATCACCGCGTTCTCTACCTGGCTGGCGATGCGCAAGGCCACGACCATGCCGCCGCCCGAGGAAATCCCCGCAAAGATGCCTTCCTCGCGCGCCAGACGGCGCGCCATCTCCTCGGCCTCGCCCTGGCCGACGTTCTCGACCTGATCGACGCGCGTGCGGTCGAAAATTTTCGGCAGGTAGGCTTCCGGCCACTTGCGGATGCCGGGAATCTGCGAGCCTTCCTCCGGCTGGCAGCCGACGATGCGGATCGCCGGGTTCTTTTCCTTGAAGTAGCGCGAGCAGCCCATGATGGTGCCCGTGGTGCCCATGCTGGATACGAAATGCGTGATGCGGCCTTCGGTGTCGCGCCAGATTTCCGGCCCCGTGCCTTCGTAGTGTGCCAGCGGGTTGTCCGGATTGGCGAACTGGTCGAGCACGATGCCCTTGCCTTCCGCCATCATCCTGTCGGCGAGGTCGCGCGCCGCTTCCATGCCGCCGGCCTTGGGCGTCAGCACCAGTTCGGCGCCGAAGGCGCGCATGGTCTGGCAGCGTTCGACGCTCTGGTTCTCCGGCATGATCAGGATCATGCGGTAGCCGCGCATCGCCGCGGCCATGGCCAGGGCGATGCCGGTATTTCCCGAGGTCGCTTCGATCAGCGTGTCGCCCGGTTTGATGCGGCCGCGTTCCTCGGCATGCGCGATCATCGACAGGGCCGGCCTGTCCTTGACCGATCCCGCCGGGTTGTTGCCTTCGAGCTTGGCCAGGATGACGTTGTTGCGCCTGGCGTTGTCCGATCCGGGCAGGCGTTTCAGCTGCACCAGCGGCGTATTGCCGACGAAATCCTCGAGCGACCTGAACTTCACCTGGCCAGCCAATTCACGTATTCGGCGACGCCTTCTTCCACCGTCGCGAAGGCTTCCTGGTAACCGGTTGCGCGCAATCCGGAAAGGTCGGCCTCTGTAAAACTCTGGTACTTGCCCTTCAATGCGTCCGGAAAGGGAATGTATTCGATGATGCCGGCGGCCACCAGTTCGGCCACGGTCTGCGCCGGCTTGCCTTCCAGCGCGCGGCAGGCATTCACGGTCGCGGCGGCCAGTTCGTTGAAGCTCTGCGCGCGCCCGGTACCAAGGTTGTAGATGCCGGACGTCCGGCTTTCGAGGAAGTCCATATTGACCTTGATCACATCGCCGACATAGACGAAGTCGCGGCGCTGCTCGCCGTTGCCGTAGCCGCCGTAGCCTTCGAACAGCCTTACCTTGCCGTCGGCGCGGTACTGGTTGAAATGGTGGAAGGCGACCGAGGCCATGCGCCCCTTGTGCTGCTCGCGCGGGCCATAGACGTTGAAATAGCGGAAGCCGGCGATCTGGGAGTCGGCGCCCGGCAGACGGCGCCTGACGACCTGGTCGAAGAGGAACTTCGAGTAGCCGTAAACGTTGAGCGGCGATTCGAATTCGCGCTCTTCGCGGAACACCCCGCCGCCGCCATAGACCGAGGCGCTCGAGGCATAGAGAAACGGGATCTCCTGCTCCGCGCAGAAGTCGAGCAGGGCCAGTGAAAAGCGGTAATTGTTGGCCATCATGTAGCGGCCGTCGGCTTCCATGGTGTCCGAACAGGCGCCCTGGTGCAGGATGGCCTCGATGCCGCCGTCGAGCTGGCCGTTCTCGACCATGTCGAGGAACTCGCGCTTGTCCAGGTAGTCGGCGATCTCGCAATCGGCAAGGTTGAGGAACTTGTCGGCGCGCGTCAGGTTGTCCACCGCGATGATGTCGGAAACGCCCCGCTCATTGAGCGCCTTGACCAGGTTTGCGCCTATGAATCCGCAGGCGCCGGTTACCACGTAGTACATAAGTTTCCTAATTGACTTGTTTCAGTTCGTCCAGCGAACACGTCGCGGTGCCCAGTTTTCCGACCACGATTCCGGCGGCAAGATTGGCCTGGCGCATGGCCTGCTGCATGGGCAAGCCGCTGCCCAGCATTACCGCAAGCGTGGCGATGACCGTATCCCCGGCACCGCTGACATCATAAACCTCGCGCGCCAGCGCCGGCTCATGCGTCATGCCGCCGGACGAAAACAGCGTCATGCCCTCCTCGCTGCGGGTGACCAGCAAGGCATCCAGTTTCAGTTCCTTGCGCAGCCGATCGGCCTTCTGCGCAAGTTCCGCTTCATCTTTCCAGCGGCCGGCCACGGCGCGAAACTCGGATCGATTGGGCGTCAGCAGCGTCGCGCCGGCGTAACGGGCGTATTCCTCTCCCTTGGGATCGACCAGCACCTGCTTGCCGGCAGCGCGGGCGAGAGAAATCATTTCCGTGATGTGGGCCAGACCGCCCTTGCCGTAATCGGAGAGGATCACCACATCGCAAGCGGCGAGGCGCGATTCGAAATCGGCAAGCTTGGTCTGCAGCACCTCATGATCCGGCGCATTCTCGAAGTCGATCCGCAGCAGTTGCTGCTGGCGCCCTATCACGCGCAGCTTGACGGTGGTGCTGAGCTTGGCGTCCTCGTGCAGGCTGCACTCGATGCCGGAGTTGCCCAGCAAGTGCGCCAGGCTTTTCCCCGCTTCGTCGGCGCCGACCACCGACAACAGCGTCACGCGCGCGCCAAGTGCTGCGCAGTTGCGCGCCACGTTGGCGGCGCCACCCGGACGTTCCTCCGTGCGCTCGACCTTGACCACGGGCACCGGCGCTTCCGGCGAAATGCGCGAGACGTCGCCGAACCAGTACCGGTCCAGCATCACGTCACCGACGATCAGGATGCGGGTTTTCGAGGTATCGGGAATCGTGTTCATACGTCCCCTGTGACCAAACACTGCGGCACGATTGCTTTCATGGCTTTTCAGGGGGTGATGTCGAATTCTTCGGTGCGCTTGGGCGGATAGGTTTCCCAGCCGCCGCAACCGGGACAGCGCCAGTAGAACTGGCGAGCCTTGAATCCGCAGGCGTCGCAGCGATAGCGGGCGACGCGGCGGGTGTGATTGTGGATCAGGTTCTTGATCAGTTCCAGATCCGGGCGGCTTTCAGGCGTAGCCAGCAGAATCTGCGCCTCCAGCAGCTTGTCGAGTCCCAATAGCGTCGGATTTCGCCGCAGTTCGTCGCGCACCAGCGCGTAGGCGGCGTCGGCGCCGTCGTTGTCGAGTTCGGAACGGAATACCGCATCGAGCAGGTCGAGCGAGGGGTGGCGTTCCAGCCAGCCGCGCAGCAGCTGTATGCCCTGCTCCTTGCGGCCCAGCTGGATATGCGCCGTCATAAGTTTTTCCGCGACCAGCGCAAGATATACCGGATTCTGCTGTTCGATGCGCTTCCAGTAGTCGATCGCCGTGTCCACAGCGCCGACTTTTACCGCCAGGTCGCCGAGCAGGATCGTGGCGCGAACGCACTTGCGATTGGCCGCCAGGGCTTCATCGAGCAGGCGGCTCGCCTCGTCGTGGCGATCGTGCAGCATTTCGTTGGCCGCCATTTCGCAGCGGAACTCGGCGATGGCCTTCTGCCAGAGGTGATCGGAATGATTGGGCATGGCCTGGGCAATGAGCACGGCCTTGGCCCATTCCTTTTCCTGCTGGTAGATTTCAAGCAGGTTCTTGAGCGCTTCCTCGTCACGGTCGGTGCCGCGCAACTTGAGAAAGATTTCCTCGGCGCGATCGAGCAGGCCTGCCTTGAGATAGTCCTGGCCGAGCTCGGACAGGGCGTGCAGCCGCTGGGCCGGCGCCAGGCCGTCGCGCTCGATCAGGTTCTGGTGCACGCGGATGGCCCGGTCGGTTTCGCCGCGCCGGCGAAACAGATTGCCCAGCGCAAAATGCACCTCGATGGTTTCCGGATCGACGCGTGCCGCTTCGATAAACGCCTCGATGGCCTTGTCCGGCTGCTCGTTGAGAAGAAAATTCAGGCCCTTGAAATAGGAGCGCGGCAGGGCGCTCGATTCTTTCAGGAGCTGATTGATGTCGATGCGCGCAGCAATCCAGCCCAGTCCGAAAAAGACCGGCAGAACCAGCAGCCACCAGAGTTCGATTTCCATGGTTACCGTGAAAGTCGCGTCAGCGACCCATAATCTCCCTCCCCTTCAAGGGGAGGGCTGGGGTGGGGATGGGGTAAAGCCGGCACGGCTTTCATCGTCGGGGACAAGTCGTCAACAATGCAGGGCTAGCCCGGCCCGCGATCAGCGCCGCGCTGCGGGCGGAGGAACACGCCAAGCGCCGCGGTCAAGCCGACCCCGACGCCGATGGCAAATACCGCGAGGATGACCACCGAAATCGGCGCCGTCCACGACTGCTCGAGAAAGAAGCGAAGCTCGACCGGACCGCTGTTCTTGATCGCCAGGCCGAACAGCCCGACGAAGACCACGATACGCAACAGCCAGACAAGAAGCTTGAGCAGAGTGGTCACGGATGGTATCGGGCGAAAAATGGTGCGAAGCGAACCCGGTGCAGGCTGACGCCGGCTTTGTCGGCATCAGCCGCAGCGGCCGAAACTAAAAAGCGGCACCCATGCTGGATGCCGCCGTGATGCGGGTTGCAGCGTAATGGTTCATGGCCGGTAATCGACGCGTTCCCGCAGCTCCTTGCCGGCCTTGAAATGGGGCACGTACTTTTCGGGTACCTGCACCTTTTCGCCGGACTTGGGGTTGCGACCGATCCGCGGCGGCCGGTAGTTCAGCGCAAAACTGCCGAAGCCGCGAATCTCGATGCGATCACCGCGAACCAGCGCCGCGGTGAGGGCATCGAGAATCATCTTGACGGCGAAGTCGGCATCCTTCGCCACGAGCTGGGGAAAGCGCTCCGCCAGCCGGGCGATGAGTTCCGATTTTGTCATGGGATCAGGCTTATTGCGGCTGGTTCTGGTTGAGCTTGGCCTTCAGCAACGCGCCCAGATTGGTCGTGCCGCTGCTGGCCGAAGTGTCGGCTGCCGCCAGTTTCTGCATCGCCTGGCTCTGCTCCACCTGATCCTTGGCCTTGATCGACAGGTTGATCGAACGCGTCTTGCGATCGACGTTGATGATCATGGTCTCGATGGTTTCGCCGACCTTCAGATGCTGGGTCAGGTCTTCAATGCGCTCGCGCGAGAATTCGGAAACGCGCAGATAGCCCTCGACTTCCGCACCCAGATCGATCACGGCGCCGCGCTGATCAACACTCGTCACCGTGCCGGAGACCAGGCTGTTCTTGTCGTGGGTAGCGACGAAACTGGTGAAAGGATCACCATCGAGCTGCTTGACGCCGAGCGAAATACGCTCTTTCTCGACATCGATGGACAGCACCACGGCCTCGACTTCATCGCCCTTCTTGAAGTTCTGCTTGGCCTCCTCGCCGGTGGCCGACCAGGACAGGTCGGACAGGTGCACCAGGCCGTCGATGCCGCCGGGCAGACCGATGAAGATGCCGAAGTCGGTGATCGACTTGATGGCACCGCGGACCTTGTCGCCCTTCTTGTGGTTCATCGCGAAATCGTCCCACGGGTTCGCCATGCACTGCTTCATGCCCAGCGAAATGCGGCGACGGTCTTCGTCGATTTCGAGGATCATCACTTCAACTTCGTCGCCCAGCTGGACAACCTTGGTCGGATGGATGTTCTTGTTGGTCCAGTCCATTTCCGAAACGTGCACCAGGCCTTCGATGCCCTGCTCGATCTCGACGAATGAACCGTAGTCGGTCAGGTTGGTGACCTTGCCGAACAGACGCGTGCCCTGCGGATAACGGCGGGCGATTCCCACCCACGGATCTTCGCCCAGCTGCTTCATGCCGAGGCTGACGCGGTTTTTTTCCTGGTCGAACTTGAGCACCTTGGCGGTGACTTCGTCGCCGACGTTGAGCACTTC
>CAIZKA010000425.1 GCA_903933395.1 uncultured beta proteobacterium
ATATCGAGCTTGCGTTCGACGTCGGCAAACAGGGTGCCGTGGCGTTCGCGCTGGATCACCGCGCGACTGTCGGCCGATTCCAGGCGAAAGTATTCCTCCTGCCGTTCCGGATGCTTCGAGTAATTGCGGATGCCGTAGTCGGTCCAGTTCCTCAGGCCGGCGGTGGACAGGAGGCCCAGCAGGCGCGGCGCCTGCTCGAAAAAATGCGGCAGGCCGGGGCTGGGGAAGGTGGTGTGGTGGCCGTGGATCGACCCCGTGGTGCGCGCCATCAGGTTCAGCGCGATGTCGAGATAGACCTCGATCTGCTCGGCCGACTGCAGGCGCCGGGCGACGGCGGCCAGCGATTGCAGGAAAGGGGTGATGGCCTTGCTGTTGGGCGACTTCTGCATCACGCGGATGGCAGCCATCACTTGCGACAGCAGGGGCTCCCGGTCGCCGCCGGCGGCCGCGACCACGGTCGGCCATTCCTCGAGGAAGGCCAGCAGCGGTTCGGCGCCGCGGCCGAGCTTGCCGATGACGCGCGCAGCCTCGAGATAGGCATCGAACTGCGGCTTGCCGAAGCTGGCGAGCGCAGCCTGGATGCACTCCTCGAAAACATCGGCGACGGCGGCAAAGCCGCAGTCCAGCGCCTGCCAGGCCGCCTGCACCTCGGGCTGCGCGTAGCTTCGGCTG
This sequence comes from uncultured beta proteobacterium, assembly GCA_903933395.1. Classification (GTDB taxonomy): domain Bacteria; phylum Pseudomonadota; class Gammaproteobacteria; order Burkholderiales; family Rhodocyclaceae; genus Sulfuritalea. The sequence goes on from CAIZKA010000425.1 coordinate 673, forward strand.
CGCGCATCCGGCACCTGTCTGACGCCCGTGACCATGTTGTATCGCTGCCTAAGGCCGGTTAGCGCGGGTTATCGCCGTATCGCCAGCGCCGACTCTTCAGGCGAAACTTGCATCGACCGCATGATCGAGTGTGGCGCGGATGTCGGCGTCGTCGGTGATCGGCCGCACCATGGCCATGCGGCAGGCATCCTGTGGTGCGACGCCGCGCTTGATCAGGGTTGCGGCATAGACGATGAGGCGCGTCGAGATGCCCTCGTCGAGTCCGTGGCCCTTGAGGTTGCGCGCCGTCTGCGCGATCTTTACCAGCGTCGCGGCGATGTCCGCATCGAGGCCGGATTCCTGGGCCACGATCCGGGTTTCCAGCGCCGCCTCGGGATAGTCGAAATCGAAGGCGGTGAAGCGCTGCTTGGTCGATTGCTTGAGGTCCTTCATCAGCGACTGGTAGCCGGGGTTGTAGGAGATCACCAGTTGGAAGTCGTCATGCGCCTCGATCAGTTCGCCCTTCTTGTCCAGCGGCAGCACGCGGCGATGATCGGTCAGCGGGTGGATCACCACCGTGGTGTCCTGGCGCGCTTCGACGATCTCGTCTAGATAGCAGATCGCGCCCATGCGCGCGGCGGTGGTCAGCGGACCGTCGAGCCAGCGCGTGCCGTTGGCGTCGAGCAGGTAGCGCCCGACCAGGTCGGACGCGGTCATGTCCTCGTTGCAGGCCACGGTGATCAGCGGCTTGCCCAGCTTCCAGGCCATGTACTCGACGAAGCGCGATTTGCCGCAGCCCGTGGGGCCCTTGAGCATGACCGGCAGGCGCGCCGCGTAGGCGGCTTCATAGAGGATGACTTCCCTGCCCTGGGCCTGATAGAAGGGTTCCGTCCTGACGAGGTATTGCTCCTTGTTCGACATGGCCTTATCCGATCAATTCAGTCAAGTATGCGAGTCCAAAAAACCCCGCCGCAGCGGGGTTGGCCCCATCGTCATGCCCGCGCAGGCGGGCATCCAGAGATGCTACTGGATTCCGGGTCCGTCACCCCGGCATGCTTGAAGCCGGGGCCGGAATGACGAATGACATTTGTTACTTGTGCTTGCCGAGCTTTTCGCGCCAGCCCGGGTAGAGCTTGTCGGCGTCGCCGGGGAAGGATTCGAAAGCGCGGGCGAATTCCTTGTGCTGCTTGGCGAACTCGATCGGATCGGCGCCGGCCTTCCAGCACTCGTAGGACTGGCGCAGGGAAATCGCGCCGGCTGCCGGGCTGTCGATGTGGCCGTAGGAACCGCCGCCGGAGGTGTTGATGACGTTGCCGTGGCCGAGGTTCTCGAAGAAGCCGGGCAGGCGCAGCGCATTCATGCCGCCGGAGATGATCGGCGTGGTCGGCTTCATGCCGTACCACTTCTGGAAGTAGACCGGGCCCTGGCACTCGTC
>CAIZKA010000426.1 GCA_903933395.1 uncultured beta proteobacterium
ACCCCGTCATCCCGGGCTTGACCCGGGATCCAGTGTCTTTTGCCCGCCAACGCCGCTGGATTTCCGCGTTCGCGGGAATGACGATGAGCCAATTCTCCCCATCCCGGTGCAGCCAAAAGCGCATAGGCACCAACAAGGTGCGCCGTGCGCCCACCCGATTTCCCATCCCCATGATTTAACACGGCTAGCGCCTCAGGAACGCTCATTGCTTTAATGCCCCCCATTCGTGCAACAAGACCTGGGGGAGCACCACAATGGAAAACTTCAAGACATCCGCCGACGTACTGTTCATCCTGCTCGGCGCCATCATGATCCTGGCCATGCATGCCGGCTTTGCCTTTCTGGAGTTGGGCACGGTGCGCAAGAAGAACCAGATCAACGCACTGGTCAAGATCCTCTGCGACTTCTCGGCATCGACCCTGGCCTACTTCTTCATCGGCTACGGCATCGCCTACGGCGTGAATTTCCTCGCCGGCGCCGAAACCCTGGTGCAGAAGAGCGGCTACGACATGGTCAAGTTCTTCTTCCTGCTCACCTTCGCCGCCGCGATCCCGGCCATCGTCTCCGGCGGCATCGCCGAACGCGCGCGCTTCGGCCCGCAACTCGCCGCCACCGTCCTGCTGGTCGGCTTCGTCTATCCCTTCTTCGAGGGCATCGCCTGGAACCAGGCCTTCGGCATCCAGGCCTGGTTCAAGTCCAGCTTCGGCGAAGAGTTCCACGACTTCGCCGGCTCGGTGGTGGTACACGCCGTCGGCGGCTGGATCGGGCTGGCCGCCGTGATCCTGCTCGGCGCGCGGCGCGGCCGCTACCACCAGGACGGCGGCATCTCGGCGCATCCGCCGTCCTCCATCCCCTTCCTTGCGCTCGGCGCCTGGATCCTGATCGTCGGCTGGTTCGGCTTCAACGTCATGAGCGCGCAGACCCTGGACAAGATCTCCGGCCTGGTCGCCATGAACTCGCTGATGGCCATGGTCGGCGGCACCCTGGTCGCGCTGGTGGTCGGCAAGAACGACCCCGGCTTCGTGCATAACGGCCCGCTGGCCGGACTGGTCGCCGTCTGCGCCGGCTCGGACCTGATGCACCCGATCGGCGCCCTGGTCACCGGCGGCGTTGCCGGCGGCCTCTTCGTCGTGATGTTCACCCTGACGCAGAACCGCTGGAAGATCGACGACGTGCTCGGCGTCTGGCCGCTGCACGGACTGTGCGGCGCCTGGGGCGGGCTGGCCGCCGGCATCTTCGGCGCAAAAAGTCTGGGCGGGCTGGGCGGCGTCGCCTTCATGAGCCAGCTGGCCGGCACCGCGCTGGGCATCGTCATCGCCTTCGGCGGCGGCCTGATCGTCTATGGCGCGCTGAAAGCCTTCGTCGGCATCCGCCTCGATGCGGAAGACGAATTCAACGGCACAGACCTCACCATCCACAAAATCTCGGCCAGCGCCGAGCGGGAGACGCTCTGGTAGCTTGTCAGTGGCTGACGTCTGATGATCGCACCCTGTGATCCCGTGATAGTATGCATTTGTACACACGTTAACACAAAGGCTTACAAATGGAGACCACGACACTGACGTTGCGCGTTCCAACAGAAATGAAGGAGCGACTCGACAAGCTGGCTGAAGCCACTCATCGATCCAAGTCCTACCTCGCTGGTGAAGCCCTTCGGCAATATCTCGACCTTGAGGCTTGGCAGATCGGGGAAATTCAGCAGGCGCTCCAGGAAGCGGATGCCAACGACTTCGCATCGGATGAGGAAGTCGATGCCGTGGTGAAGAAGTATGCCGGTTAAATGGCTACGTCGCGCCCTTGAGAACCTGGACGACGAGGCTGCCTACATTGCCAAGGATAGCCCACGCATAGCGGCGGAATTTGTGGTGCATATGCGCGACAGCGCCGCAATGCTCGCGGATCACCCCGAGATGGGGCGACCTGGTCGAATCTCCGGGACTCGCGAACTTGTCGTAACACGGTTCTCCCATATCCTGCCCTATCGAGTGCGCGGCGGTACTGTGGAAATTCTGCGTGTCTTCCATACGGCAAGGCAATGGCCTGAACGGATGAGCTGATCGTACCGTGCCCGTCAATATCCTTTCGATTGAAATGGACCGCATATTCAGGGGCCGACTGCATTGGCGCGGGACCAGACGGTTGCCCGGTTCCTGAAGATGGCCGGACTTAAAATACGGCCATGACAGCGAATAAAACCAACGAAGCCATCGCGGCAGATGCACCCGATCCGATCCAGGAACCGAGACTCTGGCGCAGCAACGGCTGGACCGCGCGGGTCGTCAAGAACGAAGACGACGAGGGTTGGGCCGTCGAGATGATCCTGGACGGCGAGTCCGAGCCGGCGCTGGTCGGCCCATGGACCATGGGGCGCGACAAGAAGAACCCGAAGCCGCTCGATGCGCCGGCCTTCAACACCCTGGTCAAGACGGCCGGCGAATTCCGGCAGCGCCAGGTGCAGCAGCTTCACGCCACGCTGCACCAGAACATCACGATCAACGCGGCGTCCGGGCGCATCAGCGTCACGCTCGACATCGTGCCCGACGACGACGATCCGCACGCCCTGCTTGCCGCGCACGATGCCGCCGGCGAAGAACTCGCCCGGGTCCGTGTGACCAGCGGATTCAAGCTCAACAAGGCCATTGCCAGCGCCTGGATCGATGCCGGTTATCGACGGCCTGAATAGGGCGCCCGCAGCAATGCCGCCCACGCCGGACAACGCATCGCATCACCATGGATAAAGAGCAGGCGATCCGCAAGGCGCAAAAGCTGATGGCCGTCGCCATGGACGGCCGCGGCAATGGCCACGAAGCCGAGCGCGCCCTGGCCCAGGCCGAAACGCTGATGCGGAAATTCGGCATCGAGCAAGCCGAGATCGCCAGCACCAAGGCAGCGACCGATTTCGATTGGGCCGAGGCCTTTCACCCCTACGGCCCGCCGAAGAATCCCGCCAAGAGTTGCCCGCGGTGGTTTCAATTCATCAGCACCGGCGTCGCCAATTTCACCGACACCATCGTGCGCCTGCACTACGACCCGGCACTCGGCTACGGCGTGGGCTTCTATGGCGACCGGGCCGACGCGCTGTTTGCACAGTGGCTGACGGGATACCTCAAAGCCAGTGTCTGGGAAGCCCTGAATGCCGCGCACCGGCAGCATCCCGAATGGAACCGGAGCGACATGGAGGATTTCCGCAAGGCCATGGCGGCGCGCCTGTCTTCCCGGATGCGCGACCTGCGCCTGGAGCGCGACGCCGAATTCGCCGCCGCCGCCACCCGCCAGGGAA
>CAIZKA010000427.1 GCA_903933395.1 uncultured beta proteobacterium
GTGCGGAATGCCTTCGTAGATCGACAGTTCCAGCATCTTGGGGTCGACCATGATCATGCGCACGTCCTTGGGCTCGGACTTGTAGATCAGCGAGAGGATCATGGCATTGACGCCGACCGACTTGCCCGAGCCGGTAGTGCCGGCCACCAGCAGGTGCGGCATCTTGGCCAGATCCACGACCACCGGCTGGCCGCCGATGTCCTTGCCCATGGCCATCGACAGGGGTGAATGCATGCCGTGGTAGGCCTGCGAACCGATGATTTCCGACAGGCGCACGATCTGCCGCCGCGGGTTGGGCAGCTCCAGCGCCATGCAGGATTTTCCGGGCACCGTCTCGACGACGCGGATCGACACCAGGGAGAGGGCGCGCGCCAGGTCCTTGGCCAGGCCGACGATCTGGCTGCCCTTGACGCCAATTGCCGGCTCGATTTCGTAGCGCGTCACCACCGGGCCGGGGTGCGCCGTCAGCACCTTGGCTTCGACGTTGAAGTCGGCCAGCTTGCGTTCGATCAGGCGCGAGGTGAATTCGAGCGTCTCGGCCGCAGGCAGGTCGGCGGGATTGTGCGTCGGTTCGGCCAGCAGGTGCAGCGGCGGCAGGGCGCCCCCCGGCGCGTCGAAGAACAGCGGCGCCTGGCGTTCCTTCTCGGCCCGCGCCATGGCCTTGGGCGCCACCGGCACCGCGAGTTCGACAGGCTCGATGCGCAGCGGAGGGAGCGGACTGTCCTCAACCTTGCGCCGCTCCGTTTCCACCACTTCCTCGCGCTGCTCGGCCACCGCACGGCCATAGCGCCTGTCCTGCCAGCCGTCCCACAAACTGCGCACACCGACATAAGCACCTTCGACGAGGGTCCCCGCCTTCTCGGCCGCGGTGATCCATGACAGCCCGGTAAACAGGCTGAAACCGATCATGCCCAGCACCAGCAGGATCAGCGTGCCGCCGGTATAGCCGAGGAACTGCGACATCAGGCGCCCCACTTCGAAACCCAGCATGCCGCCGGGCGCCAGGGGCAGCGCCACCTTGATGCTCCAGAAGCGCATCGCTTCGATGCCGCAACTGGCCAGCAGGAGCAACAGAAATCCGCTCAGGGCAATCAGCAGCGAACGCCGGTCGCCGCCGAAGATGTGGCTAAGGCGATGGTAGCCCCAGGCCACCATGAAGAACGGCAGGGCCACCCACCACCACGCGGAAAACCCGAACAGGTACAACAGCAGATCGCTCAGCCACGCGCCGAAGCGGCCGCCCGGGTTGGCGATCCGCTCCACGAGCGCCGAATGCGACCAGCCCGGATCGGCGCGGTCGAAGCCCCAGAGAACCAGCCCCAGATACAGCCCGGCCAGGCCGACCAGCAGCCAGCGCGCCTCATGCACCAGCAGGGCAATTTTTTCCGGCAGGGGAGTGGCAGGGGACTCGGAGGCGCTGACAGCATTCATGGGCTATGGCCGGCCCGCGATCGAACACGAACCGGAATGACGGACACTGGCAAATTATGTCCGGCGGCCGGGGTGGCCAAGCCCCAAAAAGCCGCCCAAGTAAGGCCCTGTTCCACTCTATATAATCCTCTCCATCCCCACCACAGGAAGTCCCCGCCATGAGCACCCGCCACGCCCGCCTCCTTATCCTCGGTTCCGGCCCGGCCGGCTACACCGCCGCCGTGTATGCGGCCCGGGCCAACCTGAAACCGGTACTGATCACCGGCATGGCCCAGGGCGGCCAACTGATGACCACCACCGACGTCGACAACTGGCCGGCCGACGCCGACGGCGTGCA